>JBIIOB010000154.1:0-5686 GCA_044337125.1 Bacteroidia bacterium | reverse complement strand
GAGCAGGTTTCCATTTCTTTTGCGATGATGCCACACAAACCAACAGAGGGAATTCCTATTTTGTTTGGTTCAGAGTCGACCAAAGTGTTTGTGAATTTTACAAAGTAGTAAACAATACATTTACATTAATGAGTTCGGTACCCATGACCATTGTTGCAAATCAGTGGTATGATTATAAAATTATGTATGACCGAACTACAGGAAAAATGGATGTGTATCAAAATGATGTTTTTATTGGTACTTGGACGGATTCTAGTTTCCTAACTACAGGAAATGCTATTTCGTTCCGTAGTGGAAATTGTGATTACATGGTAAACGATTTAAAAGTATATCGTTCCCGTTTACCAAGTGTAACGGTTACCGTTGGAAGTGCTGCAACGAATGATGTTCGTCACGAAAATGCTTCTCCAGTTCAACCTTCTTGCAGAGTAAAATCAATCACCAAAGATGCTGCTGGTAATTTGTCGGCAGTAGCTTCACAAGATGTAAACATTGACTGGACAACACCTTCTACTACATCAGTTGTTGATGGCACAAGCAATGATATTGATACTACTTATTCATTAACGCAATTATCGGCCAACTGGAGTACTTGCATTGATACAAATTCTGCTATCATAAAATACTGGTATAGTATAGGAACAACTGCTGGAGCAACAGATGTTGTAAATTGGACAACATCAAATTTAGCTACCTCTATGACACATACAGGCTTATCATTGTTAAGCAATCAATTGTATTTTTTCAATGTAAAATCGGAAGATGGAGCAGGATTACAATCGACCATTAGTAGTAGTGATGGTCAGTTAGAAGTAATCCCTACAAGCCTTAGTGACTTTGCAGCTGCATTTCATTTGTCGGTTTACCCTAACCCATTTACAGAACAAACCACCATTAGCTATAGCTTAACAAGTGCAGCTGCAGTTGAGTTGAAATTAATTGATGCTCTTGGAAAAGAAATCAGATTACAGGGAATAAAAAATCAAGAAATAGGAAATTACACTTTTAATATTGATAAAAATCAATTAAATTTAGCTTCAGGATTGTATATCATTAGCTTGAAAGTAGATTCGAAAACGAGCTACTCCAAGTTATTACTGAACTAAAGCATGAATAAACAAAACCTTTTCATTTTCCTTATTTTTATTGGGACAAGCATTCGTTTGTTTGCTCAAGAGGAACGTGATGCGTTTGAAATGTATGGTCCTCCAGGTGAAACCTTCACAAACCTCAAGGAAGCATTAAAAGAACCCAAGCAAGTTTATAAACTGAAACTGGACTACCAAGTAATTGATCCGAAGCTACAACTTAAAATACCAAAACTTACCGAAGTACAAGTATTACAACTTACTGCCAATAACCTAACACAGTTACCTCAAGAAATCACAAGCTTAAGTAACTTGTTTTATTTTGCATGTATTGGCAATGAAATTACTTCTCTACCGAAAGGCTTCAGTAATTTTGAACAACTTACCGAACTAAAATTTCAAGGTACAAAATTGGATTCCCTTCCTTTTGAATTTGCATATTTAGGAAGATTAAAAATACTTGAAATACAAAACAACAAAGCAGATACCTTCTATTTTCCGAATTCATTTGGTTACCTAAAAAATTTATCAGAGCTACTTGTTTTTAATACCAAGTTAGACACATTGCCGAGTTCATTTAGTGAATTTAAAAAGCTAAAAAGCTTAACTCTGGCTATGTGCGGACTAAAAAAAGTGCCCGCTGAAATTGGTAAAATAAGTACACTCGAAACATTGATTCTAGATAATAATTCATTATTTGAAATACCTAAGCAAATTTACAAACTCAAAAATTTGAAATATTTATCCATCAAAAGCAATAAAATTGTATCGCTTCACGATTCCATTTGTATGCTTAAAAACTTGGAAGTATTGGATATTAGAGGAAACTATTTAAAAGAATTCGATATTGCAATTCTTAAAATTCTACTTCCAAAATGCAGAATTTTATATTAAGCTTTATTTCTTCTTTTTCTTTTTAGTCGGCTTTTCTTTTTCTTCGGGAAGTTCATAGTTAAGAACACCACCCCATAAACCCATCTGACGAACAATCCAGCCCTGACGTTTTAAAATATAACCACTCGGTCTGCCAGCATTAAACTTTCTTGGATTGGGTAATACCGCAGCAATTATTGCCGCTTCACCCTTGCTTAAATACTTAGCATCTTTTTTGAAAAATTGATTGGCTGCAGCTTGCGCACCGTAAACACCATCCCCCATTTCAATCACGTTTAAGTATACTTCCATGATGCGTTCTTTGCTCCAAAATGTTTCAATCAAAAATGTAAAGTATACTTCAAAGCCTTTGCGAATCCAGCTGCGTCCAGGCCATAAAAAAACATTTTTGGCAGTTTGCTGACTGATGGTACTTGCGCCTCTTTTCTTTTTGTGACTTTCGTTGTACTCCATTGCTTTATCAATGGCTTCGAAATCAAATCCATTGTGCTTGATAAAGTTTTGATCTTCGGAACAAACAACTGCTAATTGTAAACTTGGAGAAATCTCTTCAAAGGATACCCAATCCTTCTTAAGTTTCATATCCTTACCATCCACTTTTTGCTCCACACAACGAATCAACATTAAGGGAGTAACTGGAATTGGTATCCAACGAAACAGGATCGTAGAAACAATACTAATGATCAAAAACAACACTGTTGCTTTCCAGATAAAACGCCAAACTTTTTTAAGAAATTCTTTCACAGCACAAAAGTAAAAAAATTAGAGTTCAAATTTCGGACAATTTGCTGCACCAGTTGGGCGGTCATAATTTTCGGAACTCATAATAGGAGAAAATCCAACCATAATTTCGGTAGAATTAGCGTTAGCCGATCTAAATTTGGAGACAGTATAATCATAAGCAAAGCCAACAACAACATTCTTAAATACGCGCACTTGAAGCATTGCAGAAACGGCATCGTGCATTTTATAGGTTACACCCAAACCAATTCGTTTACGATAAAATACCATACAATTAAAATGAGTAACCGGAATAGAAGCAACAGATGTTTGTAAATGAACTGCTGGCACAATTATAAAATCATAACCAGGAGATACAAACTTTCGCCCAAGTGTAACATAGGCTGTTGGCAATAACTTACTACCTGTGCCTATTTCTTTGCTTCCTTGTGATAAAGTTGTTTGATATACATTTCGAACAGAAACTCCTGCCATTACTTTTTTTGAATAAAGGTAAATGCCTGGAATGATATCAGGTACCAAAACAGAAGAAGCCCTATTACTCAATGCAGGGTCATTCGCATCAAATATACTGTTGCTCATTGCTACACTTTTTATACCAGCAGCCAAACCAACACTCATGTATAATTTTGAACTCAATTTTAAATGAATAGCATACGATCCATACGCAGCTTTTTTTACAAACACACCATATTTATCTTGCTCTACCGATGCACCAACTCCATGCCAATAACGTTTGTACCCTTTTTTACCAAAATCTTTGGTAACTGTTGCAAAAGTTGTTTCTGGTGCATCTGCAAATCCACGCCATTGTGTTCTGCGGCCCACCATAAACATTAATCCTTTGGAGCTACCGGCAACAGCTGGATTCAATCCATAATCGTTCAGCATAAACTGAGAATACGAAGCCGATTGCTGCGCAACTGAATCGATGCAGATTAAAAAGAAGAATATGTAGATTAATTTTTTCAATTTATTTTACAATGGATACTGTTCCTTTTTTAATAGCTGATTTATCACTTTTATCTTTAAAAACAATAAAATAATAAGAGGCATCCGGCAAAGGTGTTCCTAATAAACTCTTGCCATCCCATGCTTCATACAATCCTTGTTGCTCAAATACCAATGCTCCTATACGATCAAAAACTTGTACCAAGGCATTTGGAAAATATTGATAGTTCTGTATAAACCAGGTATCGTTAATCCCATCTCCATTTGGAGTAAACGCTAACGCAGGAATCATCTCACATTCATTTTCAACAATAGAGATGCTTACTATCGTATCATTCCCTAAATCATCGGTAATTGTAACAGAATAGTTGCCAACAGAGAGATTTTCGATTAAATGGGTTGTTTGTCCCGAACTCCACGCATACGTATAGGGAGGATTTGTAGGTGTTACGTTTATTTCAATTTCGCCTAAACTCGAATTATTGCAAGCAACGTCTATTTTAAAAACAGTAAAACTAATCTGTGAAAACGAAGAGTTGCTTGCTACTACTAAAAGTAAGAGCAAACTAAAAGACACTATGTGTTTAAACTTTTTCATTATTCACATATTTTGTTTTTAATTTCTTCCGCCATTACACTTCCCTTTGCTTCTGCAATAGCTAATGTTTCGCAGGCACCTTTTTTATCACCATGCTGATACATAGAAGTAGCCATTCCGATGTAGGCCTCCTTATAACTAGCATCCAATTCAATTACTTTTTTATAGTCGGAAATTGCTTCATCGTAACTTCCGGATAAATCATTCCAATAAGCTCTACTGTAATAGGCATTTACATAGTTTTTATCCAGCTCTACTAATTTGTTTAAATCGACAATAGCCGCTTTAAAATCATCTAATCGTCCTTTTGCTAATGCACGATTGTAATACGCTTTTAAGTGATTGGGATTGGCATCAATGGCTTTATTGAAATCTTTAACAGCATCAATGTAAGCACTCAATTGTGCTTTTGCCATTGCACGGTAATAATACACTTCGGTATAATTTGGATTCAATTTCAATACTTTGTCGAATTGTTTAATTGAAATCTTAAATTCTGATTGTTTTAAGCTTATGGTTGCTTGCAAAAACAAAGCACTATCAAAATCAGGTTTGGCATATAAACAATTTTCTATATCCAATAAAGCAGATTTATAATCGGCTAAACTATCGTGAATGAGTGCACTTCTATAATACTCTTGATAGGAATTTTGGCCAAAGGAGAAGGCAACACATCCTAAAAAAGAAAGTAGAAGTAAAAATTGTTTCATTTGTTTTTGAACCGTTCTATTTTATGTAATAATACAACAAAATAAAACATCCCACCAAATAGATGGGATGTTTTATTCAATTTCTTTTTAACGTTTATTGTAATTTTTTATCTGCTTCAGCTTTTGCATTCACTAGCACCTGGTCCGCTTTTTTATTTGCCTCATCCAATATCTTTTGTGCTTGCTTGTCAACTTCTTTTTTAGCTGCAGGAGCTGCTGCTTTTGCTGCTGCTTTTTGCAATGGATTTTTTATTGTTTCGATGTTTTTATCAATTGCTGCATACCCTTCTGCTTTGGTTTTATCTGCTAACGCTTTTGCATCTGCTTTAATTTTATCTGCTTCCGCTTGTGCATCTTTCATTAATTTCTCAGCCTCTTCACGTGCTTTTTCTTTTGCCATGTCCACACCTTGATTTACCAAGTTCTGTACTTGTTCTTTTGGTGTTTGATCAGAGTTAAACAAATCTGTTTTGATAGTTGGCTTTGTTACCGTACCACCAAACAAAGCTTTAATTTTTACTTTATCACCCAACTTTACATTTGCACCTGTTTGTTTGTTTAATTGATCCAACAAACTACCAGCAGCAGCATTTGCTTGAGAACCAAACTCTGAACGAGGAATTTCTAAAGCCCATGTATAATCAATTGTTTGATCGAAGCCGGTTGAACCTTTTACTTTACCAGTAATGTTACCCGATTTGATT
>JBIIOB010000153.1:0-5689 GCA_044337125.1 Bacteroidia bacterium | reverse complement strand
TGGCTTGGATGTTATTTGTTTTTTCATAGCTAGCAAAATCATTCATAATGTCTTTAATGGCGGATGTTGCATCCACATCATGCGTTATGATTAAACTCGATTTGCTGTTTAAACCACTCGTATGTTTCCATACAGCGTAATCATTGTGCTTTATGTACAATGCTTTTATGAATAACATAAAAACATCGGTGCCCGGTTCGAAATCGTTGGAATACGTTCGTGCAGCTTTGTAATGTGCACCTACCTGATTTCTTAAAACAATGTCTTTCCAATTTATACCTAGTACATATGCAGCACCTAGGCCATAATTATTTTTTATACAAGCAGCTGAATCATCTTCAAAAGTTGCTAGTGCTGTTGCTGTCGTTAGCATATAACTTCTGGTATTTAATGAGGCTGCATAGCTGGTGTCGGCTAAACGGATTGTCTTTTCATTCACATCATCCAACCATCTAAATGCGCTGTTGGTATTGTCAATTTCCCATTCCAATTCGTAACGATTTGTCCCGTATTGATAATCGCTCACACCAAATAATGGGAAAAGGATAGTGTCTTTTAATTGTGTAACAAATAAATGTCCGCCATTCTGAACAAAGGAGATTAAACTATCTTTTTCAATTTGACTAAAACTGGTGGGTTCAATATTGGAAGAGCAAATAATTAATTTAGATTGCAATGCTAAGTTTACACTATCGGTAACGAAATACGGAAGTCCACTAACTTTTAGAAGATGCTCAATCGAAAATTTGTTGCCATCATTGGCTTCTGCATTTCTTAAAGTTAAATCAAAAATTGCAATTCTATTTTTCTGAGAAAAACAAGTAATTGAAAGAAAGATAAAGAGTAGGAGTGTAAACGTCTTTTGTTTCAATTTACTTTTATTTAAACGGTTGGTTTGTTTTTTCTTAAGTAAAGTTTGTCACCCACTTTAGGTTCTTCCCCTTTTTTTAAATGATTCTTTTTGTACAGTTTTTTTAGTTTAATGCCGTGCAATTGAGAAATCGATTTCATTGTTTCCCCTTTTTTTACAGTATGTACAGGTTCTTTTGCTTTGTTACGTTTTGGTTGTAAGTATAATTTTTGACCAGCAATAAGCTTGTCATTTGGTTCCAAATCATTGAATTTATACAATTGCCATAAATCTTTATCGGTATCTTTTGCAATCTTGTAAAAGGAATCGCCCGGTTTTACAATGATGTATTTGATCATGCGAAAGCGAAAAATCTCCCTAGCTTCAATGGTCTCAGGATGTGTTTTTTGTTCAGCCAAGGTGTTAATAGATGGCATCCCTTCAACATTATCGTACTCATACAATTTGTGAGTTTCGATGATTTCTAATAGACGTTTTGTATAATTAGGATCGGTTGCATAGCCAGCCTCCTTCAAACCTTTTGCCCAAGCTTTATAATCGGTACGTTTTAATTCAAACAAAAATGCGTAGCGTGGACGAGATTTTAAAAATTGAGAATGATCGGTGTAAGAATCAAAAACAGTTGGGTATTTACGAAAGCACTCATCTTTAGCATCGTCATCCTTAATGAATGATGGGCCTTCCCAACCTTTGTGACATTTTATTCCAAAGTGATTGTTCGCATATACTGCTAAGTCGCTATTCCCATTTCCGCTTTCCAACATGCCTTGAGATAAAGTAATACTGGCTGGAACACCATTGATCAGCATTTCCTTGATGGCGTCATCCTTAAATTTTGCAATGTATTGTTCTGCCGTCATTTTGTGTTCGGCAGGCTGAGCACAAAGGATTGCACTTACAATGAAAAGGATAAATGTGGATAAAAAACGCATCGTAACAAAAATAATGAAAAGCTTCAGAAAAATGAAAGAAACCTTCAGGAGTTTCTAACAAAAATCTGTTAGTTGGTAAACCCTTTATTGCCTTGCAATCCTCCCGTATGAACCGCAATAATCGTGCTTCCGGCTGTAAAATAATTGTTATGGATTAAATCGATTATGCCGAAAAGCATTTTGCCGGTGTACACAAAGTCCAATGGAATATGGTGTTTACTATTAAAATTCTGAATGAAGTTTTTTAAGGACTCATTCACTTTTGCATATCCTCCAAAGTGATAATCTTCATTGATAGACCAACTTCCTTTGTCGTTTTGTTTAAATTCAGCGAGCCAATGTTCTACTTCTTTTTTGATATAATTTTCGGCTTTTAAAACTTGGAAGCCAATTGCTTGTTGTTTGTCTTTTAATGACAATAAAATTCCGGAAAATGTGGCACCAGTGCCACATGGAGCACAAATAAAATCAAAGCGAATGTCAATGCTTTGTGTTATTTCCCTACAACCTTTTACGCCCAATGCATTTGATCCTCCTTCGGGAATAGCGTATATGTTTTCTCCGAATTCGGAGTGAACATAATTCATTAATGCTTCTTTATCTCTATACAATTCACGTGATACATAATGTAAATGCATCCCATTTTCATTTGCAAGTTTTAAGGTTGGATTTAAATCGCTTAATTCGTCTCCTCGAATAATGCCGATGGTGCTTAGTCCTGCTAATTTTCCTGCCGCAGCAGTTGCTGCAATGTGATTCGAAAAAGCCCCTCCAAATGTTAGTAATGTGTTTTTACCTTGCTTTTTAGCTTCTTCCAAATTGTACTTTAGCTTGTACAATTTGTTTCCACTTATTTCTGGATGATTTAAGTCGGTGCGTAACACATACAATTTTATTCCTTTTTCATCCAAAATTGGATCAGAAATTTGTTGAAAAGTGGGAATAAAATTCGGGGTATCCATGCCGTAAAATTAGTATTTTTGTTGCTATGGAAAATATTCCACCTAAAAATGAATTGGAGCAAGACGATTATTACCTAACTCCAGAAGGGTACAAAGTATTTACAGAAAAATATTTGCTCAAACGTGGCTATTGCTGCCAAAATGGTTGTAGGCATTGTCCGTATGGTTTTAATAAAGACAAAGGGCGAATTGAAAAGAAAAAATAAGAACGGATTTAGAACAAGGATATATGACATTTAAAGAACAAATTGCACAAGGAATACCAGCTGAATTGCCTGCATTTAAAGAATACGAAGCAGCAATCAATCATGCTCCTAAACGTAAAGAAATTTTAAATAAAGAAGAAAAAAAGTTAGCCATCAAAAATGCATTGCGCTATTTTGATAAAAAACACCATGCTGTTTTAGCGGTTGAGTTTGCCAATGAATTAAAAGAATACGGTCGTATTTACATGTATCGTTTTCGTCCTGATTATAAAATTCATGCGCGTCACATCAATGAATACCCGCATCAATCAAAACAAGCGGCTGCTATTATGTTGATGTTGCAAAATAATTTGGATTATGCTGTTGCACAACATCCACATGAATTAATTACTTATGGTGGAAATGGGGCAGTGTTTCAAAATTGGGCGCAATATCTTTTAACGATGAAGTATTTATCGGAAATGACCGATGAACAAACATTGGTGATGTACTCTGGTCATCCAATGGGATTATTTCCTTCACATAAAGATGCACCGCGTGTTGTAATTACTAATGGGATGATGATTCCGAATTATAGTAAACCCGATGATTGGGAAAAGTTTAATGCTTTGGGCGTAACTCAATACGGTCAAATGACTGCCGGTTCGTACATGTACATTGGTCCGCAAGGAATTGTGCATGGTACTACCATAACGGTAATGAATGCGGCTCGTAAAATATCTACTTCCGAAGAAGATAGAAAAGGAAAATTATTTGTTACCTGTGGTTTAGGAGGAATGAGTGGTGCGCAACCCAAAGCAGGAAAAATATCAGGCTTGGTTACCATCGTTGCCGAAATAAATCCGAAAGCAACACATACTCGTCATTCGCAAGGTTGGGTAGATGAAGTATTTGATGATTTAACAGCATTGATGGAGCGTGTTAAAAAAGCACAAGCTGCTAAAGAAGCGGTTTCTATTGCGTATCAAGGTAATGTGGTGGATTTGTGGGAACGATTGGTGAAAGAAAACATAAAAGTGGATATTGGCTCGGATCAAACATCTTTGCACAATCCATGGGCTGGAGGGTACTATCCTGCAGGCATTTCGTTTGAAGAAGCGAATGAAATGATGGCAAAAAATCCGGATCAATTTAAGAAGGAAGTTCAAAAAACGCTGGTTCTTCATGCAAATGCGGTGAATACTTTAGCGGCAAATGGAATGTATTTCTTCGATTATGGAAATGCATTTTTATTGGAAGCAAGTAGAGCAGGGGCTGATATTGTAAACCCTGATGGTACGTTTAAATACAAATCGTATGTACAGGATATTTTAGGACCAATGTGTTTCGATTATGGGTTTGGTCCATTCCGTTGGGTTTGCTCATCGTGCGATCCAAAAGATTTGCAAACAACAGATGAGTTAGCATTAGGGGTTTTGGAAGAAATGTACAAAACAGCTCCTGCTGAAATTAAACAACAGCTAATTGATAACATTGTGTGGATTAAAGATGCCATGCAAAATAATTTAGTGGTAGGTTCTCAAGCACGTATTTTATATGCCGATTCAGAAGCTCGTATTAAAGTTGCCGAAGCATTCAACAATGCCATCAAATCAGGTAAGCTTTCAGCGCCAGTAATTTTAGGTCGCGATCATCACGATGTTTCTGGAACCGATTCGCCTTATCGTGAAACATCAAATATTTATGACGGTTCTAGTTTTACTGCTGATATGGCTGTTCAAAATTTTGTGGGTGATGGTTTCCGTGGCGCAACTTGGATAAGTTTACACAATGGAGGTGGAGTAGGTTGGGGCGAGGTAATCAATGGTGGATTTGGAATGGTATTAGACGGTTCTGCAGATAGTAATAGACGCTTAAAATCCATGCTGTTCTGGGATGTAAACAATGGTATCGCACGAAGAGGTTGGGCAAGAAATGAGGAAGCCTTGTTCGCTATTAAACGTGAAATGGCACGAACACCAGAGCTTAAGGTTACATTGCCGAATATTGTAGATGATCAAGTATTGAAAAATTTGTTTTGGGAATAATAATTGCTTTGTATGAAAAAATCAGCCACTTTCATAATTATAATTTTTGCTTTAATTACACACTCATTCGCTCAGGGTTTAAGCTTTTTTAGAATTCAAGAGTCAAATGATATTGTAGCTGGAAATAACCAGGATCGGTATTTTACCCAAGGACTAAAATTTGAGTTAATGTCCACCAAGATTGGGGAGATTTATCAAAAGTCTGGAATAATGTCTATTTTACCTAAATTGAAGCATGATTCAACTTCTTTGAATCATGCTTCAATTTCATTTACACAAGATTTTTATACGCCTGATGATAAAAAAGCTGATACAGTAATCGTTTCAGATCGACCATATGCAGGTGCTATGTATATCACATTTCGAAATGTGTCTGTAGGTCAAAATTCTAAACAACGATTAACTAGTGATTTGGATATTGGAGTTCTTGGACCATGGGCATTAGGAAAAGAGATGCAGAATGGAGTTCATCTTTTATTTGCTGATAAAAATGGGGATACCGACATACAAGGGTGGAACTATCAATTAAACAATGATCTTTATCTTAACTATACATTGAAGTATGAACGCCAGCTGGTTTGGACGAAGTACATGGAGATGAGTAGCGTTTATCAGTTTAATGTAGGAACTATTTATGATGACTTTGGTATTGGTGCACGTTTAAGACTTGGTATTTACAAAAGCCATTATG
>JBIIOB010000152.1:0-5698 GCA_044337125.1 Bacteroidia bacterium | reverse complement strand
GTGTATACATTTCTCCCCTAGCTAAAAAACGAAAAAATTCACCACGAGTCATATAGCTATAATTCAAAAAATAATAGCCTAAAAAAACAAGAATGGGTGGTAAAATTCCAGCCAACATTCCTACATAAAGTTTATCCCAAATAAAGTTTTTCATCAATTAAAAAATTACAATTTCCATTTTTCCAATTGTTTTAGAGTATGATGTGCGGTCATATCAAATTGAGTTGGCACCATTGAAACATAATTATTATCCAATGCCCAAACATCTGTATCTGTTTTTCCTTCATCATAATTTTCAAATCTGCCTGTAAGCCAAAAATAAGGTTTACCGCTTGGATCTTTACGTTCATCTAATTCCTCTATCCAATTTGCACGTGCTTGTCGGCATACCTTAATTCCTTTAATTTGATCATACTTCAAATTAGGAATATTCACGTTTAAGCAAACATCCTTAGGCATCTTCTGCTTCAATACATTTTGAACAATGGATTTTACAATTTTTTTTGAAGCAGTAAAATTTGCATCAATGGAATGATCACATAAGGAAAAACCAATCGAAGGAATACCTTCAATAGCACCTTCAACTGCTGCCGACATTGTTCCTGAATAAATTACATTAATCGACATGTTTGAACCATGATTTATACCTGAAACACATAAATCTGGTTTACGGTGCAAAATTTTATTCACTGCAATCTTCACACAATCAACAGGTGTCCCGGTGCAACTGTATTCCTCTTTGACTCCATGAATTTTCACTTTATTTATTCGCAATGTCGAATTTATGGTGATGGCATGCCCCATCCCCGATTGTGGTTTGTCAGGTGCAACAATAATTACATCACCAAGTGATTTCATTACTTCTACCAAAGCTGCTATACCTGGTGCAGTAATTCCATCATCATTCGTTATTAATATTAAAGGTTTCTTTTTTGCCATCTATACAAAATTAGAGTATAAGTAAATTTGATTCACTTGTTAACTTAAAAGACATTCACAATGAATTGTTCATAAAAGGATATCAAATTCGTCTTTTTAACCTATTGGTTCTATACATTTACATTACATTTAAAAGCAATGAAAAGTGTTTTAATAATTGGAGGTGGATTTAGTGGAATGATGACCGCTATTAATCTGGTGATGGATGAATCTCCAATTACTGTTACCATTGTAAATGGATTCCTACAAGCTCCTTTAGGAGTTGCCTATACTACCACAAATCTTGGGCATCTTCTAAATGTGCCAGCTGGTAAAATGAGTGCATTCGCCAATAAGCCAAATGATTTTATTGATTGGCTAAAATCAAAAAGTGAATACAATTATTTGATATCTGACTCTATCCAAAACGATTTTATACCTCGAGCTATTTATGCCATTTACTTAAATGAACTATTTGAGAAATACCAGTCGCATCCAAAGATTAAATGGGTAAAAGGAATTGTTAAAGATGCCGATTTAAAAGATACCAAGGTTAATATTGAATTAGAAAATGGGCAAAGATTCGAAGGCGATTATTTAATTCTGGCTACTGGAAATATCTTGCCTGCCAATCCTCCGATTAAAAATGAAGCATTCTATTTTAGCAAACATTACTTCCGTAATCCATGGGATGATTCATTTTTAAATGCACTCAATAACAATAAACCAGTATTAATAATTGGATCTGGATTAACGATGATTGATTGCGTAATAAGCTTAACCAGCAACAATTTTAAAAGTAAAATAATAGCTGTTTCACCAAGAGGATACATTCCAAAATCGCATACGGTGTCTGCTTCTTATGATAATTTTTATCCCGAAATAAAAGAACAATCTCTTTTATCTATCTTCAAAACCGTAAGAAAACATATAAAAATTGCAGAGAAGAAAAATATTCCTTGGCAAGCTGTTATTGACTCTCTCCGACCATATGTTCAAGATATTTGGTCTTCCTTTTCGGATAAAGATAAACAACAATTCATCTCCCATGTACGTCACATTTGGGGAGTAGCTCGTCATCGACTTCCTGCTCATGTGTATAACGAAATACAACAATTAATTCAAAATGGACAATTGGAAATAATTGGAGGTAGAATTAATAACATTACTGAAATAAAGGATGATGATTTACTAGTAGATATTCAACTTAGAAAACAAAAAAATTCGCATACCCAAAATGTTTCTAGGGTAATTAATTGCACTGGTCCACAAACAAATTACAATCAAATTGAAAGTGATTTGTTCCTAAATTTAATTAGCAAAAAAATAATAGTGCCCGATACAAATCGTTTAGGGATTAAAGCAACAAAAAATTACAAAGTAATGAGTGAAAATCAGTTTGCTCATGAGAATATATTTACCATCGGTTCCTTATTAAGAGGAGTAATATGGGAGACAACAGCTGTTCCAGAATTAAAACAACAAGCATTTGAAATTGCTCAACAAATTAAGTCAAAACTCAATTAATTAATTCAATACCTTTGCTTAAACAAAATTTAATTTAAACTGTTGGTATTCTTAAATGAAACACTTCGAAATTCCAGATTTTTATAAAAGTCAAATCATTTCTCGAGTAAAAGAAATCCGAAAAATCAACGATCCTCGTAAAAAAGATTATACACCATCTGTTCTTGATTTTGGACCGATTCGTTTTTACATTGCTCGTCATTTTGGATTTTGCTATGGTGTGGAGCATGCTATTGAAACTGCATACAAAGCAATAGAAGAAAATGAAGGGAAACGAATTTTCTTGTTAAGTCAAATGATTCACAATCCAGAAGTGAATAATGACTTATTAAAAAGAGGCGTGAAATTTCTAATGGATACTTCTGGAAATCAAATCATTCCTTTTGAAGAACTAAACCCCTCAGATATCGTTGTTATTCCTGCGTTTGGAACGACATTAGCAATAGAGAAAAAATTAAATGATTTAGGCATTGAGGTAAGAAAATATGATACCACTTGTCCATTTGTAGAGCGTGTTTGGAAAAAATCCGAAAAATTAGGAGAAGAAAAATATACTATTATCATTCATGGAAAATACAACCATGAAGAAACAAGAGCAACTTTCTCTAGAAGTGAAAAGGATGCTCCATCAATCGTTGTAAAAAACATTGCAGAAGCTAAATTAATAGGCGATTTTATACTTGGAAAAACGCCATTGGATGATTTTGAAAAAACTTTTAATGGAAGATATTCTGAAGGTTTTAATCCAACTGAACATTTTAGTCGAGTTGGTGTTATTAACCAAACCACCATGTTAGCAACAGAAACACAGGAAATTGCCGACTATTTTAAAAATGTAATGCTTCAAAAATTTGGTGAAGCAAGCTTAAAAGATCATTTTGCAGACACCCGAGATACACTTTGCTATGCTACCAATGAAAACCAAGAAGCAACTTATGGTTTATTAGAAAAAAATGCTGACTTGGCAATTGTTGTAGGTGGATATAATAGTTCGAATACATCACACATTGTTGAATTATGTGAGGAAAAACTTCCTACATTTTTCATCTCTTCTGCCACCGAAATTGTATCAAAAAGAAGAATAAATCATTTTGATTATAAGAACCATGAGCATTTAGTAAGTGACAATTATTTGCCAGAGAAAAATTATGTTGAGATTATTCTTACAAGTGGAGCATCTTGTCCAGATTCAGTGGTTGATAGTGTTTTGCAAAAAATACTTTCCTACTATCCAGAGGCAAGAGGCATTGAAGAAGTTCTAACAGAATTGGAATCTGTAAAATAAAGTTATGCTTTTCTGAAGCTTAACATTTTCAAAGCAGTAACTGCAGCTTCATCACCTTTATTACCATGCTTTCCCCCTGCTCTGTCTTGCGCTTGCTCTAATGTATTTGGAGTAAGCACTCCAAAAATTACGGGTTTATTGTATTTCAAACTCACATTTGTTACACCATGAGCCACTGCATCACAAATAAAATCAAAATGGCGTGTTTCTCCTTGAATAACACAACCCAGCGTGATAACAGCATCAATCGACTTTTCCTCACATAAAAATTGAGCACCTAAAGTCAATTCAAAACTTCCAGGAACATACTTTACAACTATATCGTTCTCTACTAACCCATTTTCAAGCAATGTTTTAATAGCTCCATCTCGCAATGCACCCGTAATTGCAATATTCCATTCGGCAACAACAATACCTATTCTCTTTCCAGCACCAGATGGTATGGTAGTATGATTAAAATCTGATAAATTTTTTAAGGATGATGACATATTCTCTCTTTTTAAAAACTAACAATTCTAAAAAAATAAAAGGTGAATTTATACAAATTCACCTTTTCAATTAACTCTATTAATAGTATTATAAATTACCTAGTGATTTTGCTCTTGCAATAAATTTCTCCATTTCGCGGCCTTCCATTGTTTCAGCAAATTCAACTTTAATTCGCTCATACAATTTAACAGCATCAGCATAATTTCCTTTATCTTCATTTGCCATTGCTGCTTTTTTCAAATAAATAGGCGTTGTAAATTTATTTCCGTTTTGTTCTGCAGCCTTTAAATAAAAAGTGATTGCCTCTTCAACTCGTCCTAACTCTAAATGAGCATCACCAATAGCTCCAGTTGCAACTGGCGCAACTATTTGATCTTTACTATCAAATTTTTGCAAGTGCTCAATAGCATCTTCAAATTGACCTTTTTTCAAATAGGAAATACCTAAATAATATTCAGCTAAATTCCCAGATGGTGTAATTCCATAATCCTCAACAATTTGAGCGAAGCCTAATGCAACACCATCACCATTGATTGCTTTATCCAATGAATCTTGTTCGAAGTAACGCTCAGCTTTGAACATTTCTGTTTGTGCTTTTGTTTCTTCACCAGCTACATACCAATATTTGTAAGCAAAGTATCCACCAACTAAAGCTACTATAGCGCCAGCGATGATTAATATGCTCTTTTTGTTTTCTTCAACAAATAACTCAGTTTTACCTAAGGCATTTTCAACATCTACAATTGGTTCGTCTTTTATTTCTTTTGACATAACGTTTTAAATATTTTTTAGAACGTGCAAAAATAAGTTTTTTTTGGAATATCCGTAATTAATTCTGAACAATCTGCATTTTACTCTGTTTTTTGGCTAATTTTACAGTCAAAGCTTGATATTTTTATGCAATTAAAGAGTATTTCTCTTATTAATTTTAAAAACTACCCCGAAACCACTTTATCGTTTAGCAATCATGTAAATTGCTTTACAGGTAATAATGGAGAAGGAAAAACCAATATCCTTGATGCAATTCATTATTTATCGTTTTGCAAGAGTTTTTTTAACCCAATTGATAGCCAAAATATCCTTCACCAAGCTCCTTTTTTCTTAATTCAAGGTGTTTTTGAAACAAATGAACAAATTGATGAGGTTTATTGCGGACAAAAAAGGAACCACAAAAAACAGTTCAAACGCAATAAAAAGGAATATCAACGACTAGCTGACCATATCGGACTATTTCCATTGGTTATGATTTCGCCTGCTGACTCAGAATTAATTACCGAAGGCAGCGAAAGCCGCAGAAAATTTATCGACAGTGTTATTTCTCAATTTGATAAAGCATACCTCGAAAACCTAATAAGCTATAATAAAATCATTTCGCAACGGAATGCTCTTTTAAAACATTTTGGACATTCGGGGGCATTTGACAGAACTTCTCTCGAAATTTGGGACATGCAACTGATTGAATATGGAACACGTGTATTT
>JBIIOB010000151.1:0-5709 GCA_044337125.1 Bacteroidia bacterium | reverse complement strand
ACTATTGAACCCTGAAGAGAAAAAATCATTCCCGCCACTTAGGGGTAATTTTGAGAAGTTTTTAGTCGACAGAACTGGGACAAGAGTAAAAAGATATGCCAACGTTATATGTTGCAGTAACACCTGCAGCTAATCCTGTAGCAGTACTGCTTGCAGAATAAACAGTAGCATTTGCACTGTTTTTTACAGTAACATTAAGTCTAACATTTGTTAATGCATTATTTCCATTGTTTTTGATGTCTCCAGTAAAAACTAATGGTGCGGTTTGAGTTTGAGGGATTAAGGTATATTCTGTTAATGTATCAGCTGTTACTAATTGTGCATCAAAGTTTACATTTACTTCAACCTTAACATCATCAATTAATAATAAAAATTTATCTGTTGAATTATTTCTGAATGCAATGTATACAGTTTGACCTGCATAAGCACTTAAGCTTTGCGTTCTTGTTGTCCAAGTTGTGTTTTCTGCGGCAATAGATTGCAAAAGAATAGATGATGACAAAAGGTTACCTGCGTTAGGTGCTACAGTCATAATTCGAACTTCGTATCCATCTGGGTAAGCGGCATCATAAGTTACTGCATTCCAACTTAATACTGTGTTTGCTGGAATAGAAATTGCTGGAGTAAACATCCAATCGTTTGATGTACCTGCTGGTGTGTACCATGATGTACTGAATGCTGCAGAGTCAGCAGCATTAAAGCTAAAATCTTCTCTTCTTTCCCATGCCTCATTTACATATGCTACACTGGCATTTGGAGCTAATGCATCAATATTAAATAAAGACCATCCTGCTGGAAAGCTATAGGTTCCAGCACCACCTGCTGTGGGACCAGAAACTCCATCAAAGTCTTCTTGAAAAATAATTTGCGCTTTAGCTCCCATAATACTAGCTAATGCAAATACTGTTAGTAATAGTTTTTTCATGCGTTTTTTGTTTGATTATTGTTTGATTTTGGGGCGAAATTAATCTATTTTTCCTTATCTAAGTACAATTTTAGTAAGGAAACATTCTTTTTTGTTAAGGCAGGTAAAAAAATCTCAAACGATGGTGTTGAATTTGCAAGTGACTGAGTGTTAGATAGTTCTTGTTTTGTTACAACAGTGGTGTCGGATTTAAATTCAACTACTTGTTGAGTCATGGTATTCTCAAATATTAATATCTGAGCTAAATTGTAGGAAGGTTTCTGTGAATTGTTTTGATTGCCGCACTTTTCGGTAATCACAATTTTTGAGTTTTTTATTTTGTATTTAGCCTCTTCTTTATTATTTGCGGTTTTTATATGCTGCTCTTCTGATTGTTCTTTAATGCTTTGTAGCTGAATGGCCTTTAGTTTTGGGTTGTTGGAATAATTGGAAATAGCAGTGTTTCTGCAGCTAGAGTTGGTTTCCACTTGTACATCTTCCGTTAAGATATAAACAGATTTGGAAACACTGCATGAATATAAAGCCATGCAAATAAAAAGAAATAAGAAGCTTACGTATTTCATGTTTTCTATTTTGAAATAAAAAAAGCCTCGCAAATTGCGAGGCTTTGGTGGGAACTACTGGGTTCGAACCAGTGACCCCCTGCTTGTAAGGCAGGTGCTCTGAACCAGCTGAGCTAAGCTCCCAAATCACATTTATTGCTAAACGGGCTGCAAATATAACTACTTTTTGGAAAGTGCAAAAATATTTTTATTTTTTTTTGTAAAAACGGTCCTTACTTAGCCTAAAGCCTTGAATATAAGGACTATTTAATCGTGGAATGCCTAAATAGGATTAAACAACCTCTGCAACTGTAAATGTACTACCTCCAACAAATACCAAATCACCTTTTGTTGCGGCTTGTTGTGCAGCCGTTAGCGCTTCTTTTACACTATTAAAAACAATCCCGCCTAATCCTACTGATTTTGCTAGTTCAGCAAGTTCAGTTGCAGGAAGTGCTCTTGGTATTCCTGCTTTACAAAAATAATAGATCGCATTTTGTGGTAACATTTTTAAAATAGTTGAAATGTCTTTATCGTTTACCATCCCAATTACAAAATGTAATTGTCGATGAGGTGTTGATTGAATTTGATTTAACACTTCTTTTATTCCGGCTTCATTATGCCCTGTATCAGCAATAGTAAGCGGTGTTGTAGATAATATTTGCCAGCGGCCCAATAATCCAGTTTGTTTTACAACCGTTTTGATGCCATCCCTGATTTGTTGTTCTGTTACTAAATAACCTTTACTTACTAATTTTTCTATTGCTGCAAGTACAGTTGGGATGTTCTTTTGTTGGTATTGACCCAACAGTTCACTTTGTAGTTTTTCTACATAGATGGTTTCATTTTTAAAAATATCCATTTCTAAAAATGATGTGCTATTGTTAACTTGATGACTGTTTTTTGAAACAAATACCTGGTCAGCAAATATAATTTCTGATTCCTTCGCCTTTGTTTTAAAAATAGATTTTGTTTCGGAATGTGTTTCTCCTATTATTACAGGGATTCCTTTTTTGATGATTCCCGCTTTTTCAATTGCAATTTTTTCTAGTGTATTCCCAAGCAAAGCTGTATGGTCGAAACTAATATTTGTAATAATCGATAGTTCCGGTGTAATAACATTTGTTGAATCCAATCGGCCTCCTAAACCAACTTCAATAACAGCAAAATCTATGTTAGAATGTTCAAAATAGTCGAAAGCTAATCCAACTGTCATCTCAAAAAAAGAAGGTTGAATTTTTTCAAAATCAGTTTTATAGGCAGAAATAAAATCAATGACATAGTGTTCCGGAATTAACTCACCATTAATCTTGATTCGTTCTCTAAAATCTTTTAGATGAGGTGAAGTGTATAAACCTACACGATATCCTGCACTTTGCAGAACGGAAGCAAGCATGTGAGATGTGGAGCCTTTTCCATTAGTCCCAGCAATATGAATGGATTTAAATTTAGTTTCAGGATTATCAAGCAATTTGCAAATTGCTAGTGTATTGTCAAGATTGTCTTTATAGGCAGCACTTCCAATTCGCTGAAACATGGGAAGCTGACTAAACATATAGTCAAGTGTTTGTTGGTAATTCATTACTCTGGTACTTCCTGTTTTTTGCTACCTCTTAATTCGAAATTTTTTCCTAAATATACTCTTCGTACTTGTTCATCATTTGCTAATTCTTCTGCACTTCCTGCTTTTAAAATTTTACCTTCAAATAATAAATATGCTCTATCTGTTATTTGAAGCGTTTCTTGAACGTTATGGTCAGTAATTAAGATGCCTATGTTTTTTTGTTTCAGTTTGGCAATTATTCCTTGGATATCTTCAACTGCAATAGGATCAACGCCTGCAAATGGTTCATCCAATAAAATAAATTTTGGGTCTGCAGCCAAACAACGTGCAATTTCTGTTCTTCTTCTTTCTCCACCCGACAAACGATCACCTAAATTTTTTCTCACATGTTGTAAGTGGAACTCATTCAACAACTCCTCTAATTTATCTACTTGCTCTTGTTTGGAAAGTTTAGTCATTTCCAAAATTGCACGAACATTATCTTCTACACTAAGTTTTCTAAAAACAGAAGCTTCTTGCGCTAGATAGCCAATGCCAAGTTGTGCACGTTTATACATCGGTTCGTTGGTAATTTCTTTATCATCCAAAAATATTTTACCATCATTGGGTTGAATCATTCCAACAATCATGTAAAATGAGGTTGTTTTTCCAGCACCATTTGGTCCCAACAATCCCACAATCTCTCCTTGACGAACTTCCACACTTACCTGGTTTGATACCGTTCGGTTTTTATACTTCTTAACTAAATTCTCGGTTCTTAAAATCATTTGCTTAGAAACTAAATTGGAATGAAAATCTTATACTAAATGGTGTTACACGAGGATTGTCTAAATAAGATAATCGGTAAACTCCATCCAATCTGAATATTTTAAAAATATTTTCGATGCCAATATTGGCTTCAAAAAATGGACCACGATTTAATTCATACAAATGGTCTGGAAATAATAGCAATGTTTTATTATTCGGACTAACTCTTCCAATCAATGCTTTTGCTCCAACTACTTCTCTCCATTTTAATTTACGCATAAGTGGAATTTTGTTTAAGAAAAAGCCGTCAAAATGATGTTGGATAGATGCAGAAGCATATTCATCGCTTACAAATTCATAATAATTCATGCTATTAAATGCATATGGGTCATAAGTGTATGTTTCATTTCCTCCATGTAATTCTAATAATGGATAGGGAAGTTGGTTCCATATTTTTCCATATTCTAAAATATAATCAAAATAACCAATAGGGTTGATTCGAATTCTGTCATCAATATTTACAACTAGTTTGTGATAATCATAATCACTATTAAACAAATTTTTTATTCCCATGGTATATTGTGCTTGCAGAATAGGATAGTGCGTACCTAAACTTGTGCGAGTAAATACACCATCAATAAATTTTTCGTCATAAGCTAATCGGGCCAATACTCTTATTTCGGAGGTGGTAATTTTATCTTTAAATGCAATTGTATTTCCCTTTCCTAGGTATTCATAATGGAAGTCAGCTAAAGGAAACATTTGACGATTGCAAAAACTAAGCTTAGTGGAGAATCCCGAAAACCATTGTCGTTCTATGTATGAATTAACTTCTTTAACTCGTGTTAGATTTCTTAGAGGTGTTATTCGCAAAACAGATGCTAAAATATTATCTGTTGTAAATCCATTTTGACTTTGCCCTAAAATTTCGTTATCATTTTTGTAATAAAAACCAACCATTGTTCTTGGCTTTTTGTCAATAAATGCACGAATACCAAGTTTGTATTTAAATTCTTCATCCCTGGTTCCATAAGCCAAATAGCCACTCAATTCATACCATTTACTAAATTGATTACTTGTTCTAACCCCAAATCGGAAACGATTACCTTCAATGGTATTAAAGCTGAACATATTGTAATAAGGACCATATTCAAAATTGCCTTTTACTTTATAGCCTGTTACAAAAATTTGTAGCACATCTATCCATGTTTTATAAACTGGTAATGATTGAAGTGTATCTACCATGTGGTAAATTTCTTTTTCATTTTTAGATAAAGTATCATGCCTGTTTTGTAACCAAAAATTTTCATCCTTTTTAAATGCATCATCAGCTACAGTTAAATTTTCTGTGATAGAATAAAATTTATCTTCTTTTGGTTGGTTGATTTTAAAGTTGTTGTAGGAAGCCGTTTTACGACCATAAATACCCATTAGGTTCTTCTTTTTTTGTTCAATAGGAAAGGGATTAAAATCAATGACTAATCGTTCTTTTTCCATCATCCATAAACTGTCTATTTGAACATAGGTTTGAACCACATTGGTAGCATTAATAAAATTGATATTTGCATCATCTGCAATGCTCATTTCGATTTGTTTAATTGCGAAGGATGTGTCAGCCGCCCAAAGATTTCCAGTAAATGTTAATTCTTGTTTGCGTTTTGGTTTAAACTGCAATTGGTAGCATTTATGCCCATCAATCACAATGCTGTCAATTAAATAAAATTTATAAAAAAGTAAAGCATTGTCTGAAATAGGACTTATGAAGTTTTTACCAAAAACTAAAATGGTATTGTCGTAAATGTTTACATTTTGGTACATATCGCCCATAAACTGGGAAACACTTGCATTTTCGACACCAGCCACTTTACTGGCCTTTATTTTTTCATTTCTTGTTTTTGGATTTTTTCGATAATAGAAATCAGAAAGTGATT
>JBIIOB010000150.1:0-5743 GCA_044337125.1 Bacteroidia bacterium | reverse complement strand
TATGTATTCATCACCTGATACATTATTTTTAATGCCTTTGATTCGTTTTAGCAATGTACCATCGTCCTGAAAAGGCCATGGAATAAATGCCAAAAATCCATTTGCAGATGCTGGCTTTTCACTTTGTACTTCACGAATCCAAACCAAATGTTCGAAACGTTCTTCAATGGTTTCAATATGACCAAACATCATGGTACCCGATGTAGTTATATCCAATTGATGTGCAGCTCGCATTACATCCAACCATTCTCGACCTGTACACTTTCCTTTGGAAATTAATCTGCGTACTCGATCATTTAAAATTTCAGCGCCAGCACCCGGCAAACTATCCATACCAGCATCTTTTAATGCTTTTAAGACTTCGGTGTGGGTCGATTTTTCAAGCTTGGTAATGTGTGCAATCTCTGGGGGGCCAAGTGCATGCAGTTTTACATTCGGGTATAATTTCTTTAATTCTTTAAACAAATCAACATAAAACTTAAGTCCTAAATCGGGATGATGCCCACCTTGCAAAAGCAATTGGTCGCCACCATATTTTAGGGTTTCTTCTATTTTTGTTTTATAGGTAGCAATATCGGTGATGTAGGCTTCACTGTGACCAGGAATACGGTAAAAATTACAAAATTTACAATTTGCGATACAAACATTGGTGGTATTCACATTTCTGTCAATTTGCCAAGTAACTTTCCCATCGGGTTTTTGAATCTTTCTGAGTTCATTGGCAACAAACACTAAATCGGCAGTTGGTGCATTTTTAAAGAGAAAAACGCCTTCTTCTTGGCTCAAAAATTCAAAATTTAATGCGCGTTTTAATAGGGAATCTATGTTCATTTTTGACCTGATAATCGGTTAATAAATAGTACAAAACTTAGTAAATTCTTTTTCTACATTTACAGTTACCAAAATTACAAATAATAATGACGTTAATAACTAAAAAGGCTACAATTAATAACAATGATACCCTTGTTTTGTTGTGCACCAAAAACTATAATTTTAACAATAATGGTTTTTCTAAATCTGAAATTGAGTTCATAAAAAACGAACTTACTAAAAACGATAAAAAACATATCTTTATCAATCAATACAACAGATGCGTGTTTATACAAATCATTGAAGAGAAAAAAGAAAAACACCTTACCATTGATGGATTAAGAAGAGCTGCTAACACAATTCATACACACATTGTTGAATCCAAAATTGGCTCTATTAGTATTGTTGACTCAGAAAATAAACCCTCAGAAACGCTTGCTTTTGCTGAAGGTTTAGCTCTAAGTAATTATCAATTTTTGAAATACAAAAAAGATAAAAAGAAAGAGGAGCACTCATTAAAAACAATCGGAATACATTCAAAAAACAGCTCTCAAAATCAAATTGATGAGCTTCAAATTATTGTAAATGCAACAAGTATTTCAAGAACACTGGTAAATGAGCCTGTTAACTTTTTAAATGCAACACAACTTGCAAAAGAGTTCCAAAAACTCGGAAAAGAGGCTGGTTTTGGTGTTGAAGTATTTAACAAAGCGAAAATAAAAGCATTAAAAATGGGTGGTTTGCTATCCGTGAACTTAGGAAGTCAAGAACCACCTACATTTAGCATTATGGAGTATAAACCCAAAAATGCTAAAAACAAACAACCAATTGTATTGGTAGGCAAAGGTGTTGTTTATGATACTGGTGGATTAAGTTTAAAACCTACACCCAACAGCATGGACATGATGAAATGCGATATGGCTGGAGCTGCTGCTGTTGGTGGGACAATGTATGCTATTGCGAAAGCAAAACTACCTGTTCATGTGATAGGAATTGTTCCTGCTACCGATAACCGTCCAGGTGAAAATGCATATGTACCAGGCGATGTGATTACCATGTACAATGGAATGACTGTTGAAATGCTAAATGCAGATGCAGAAGGAAGAATGATTTTAGCCGATGCATTAGCTTATGCTCAAAAATACAAACCACAATTGGTGATTGACCTAGCAACCTTAACCGGTGCAGCTGTTGCAGCTATTGGCACATCAGGAATAGTAGCGATGGGTACAGCAGATGAAAAAACAAAAAACAAATTAAAAGATAGTGGCTACAATACATTCGAACGTATTGCGGAAATGCCATTTTGGGATGATTACGATGAGTTAATCAAATCAGATATTGCAGACATGAAAAACATTGGTGGACCCTATGCAGGAAGTATTACAGCCGGTAAATTTTTACAACGTTACATCAACTACCCTTGGATGCATTTAGATATAGCTGGTCCGGCTTTTTTAACAGCAAAAGATGCATACCGTACAAAAGGTGGCACAGGTGTTGGAGTACGTTTGTTGTTTGATTTTTTAAAGAACAATTAATCTGAATGAATTTTTTGAACTACATTTTTTCTATTTGTTTCATTCTTTGCTTTAGCATATTCGGCTTTAGTCAAAAAAAAGTGGCTATCCTACTTGCTGAATATGATGAGAATGCATCATCAAACAATTTACAACACCTTGTAAAATATAACTTTACAGATGGTGTTATGACAGGAAAAGAAACCGTTATCTCACTACCAACTAAAAAAGCAGGTGCCACAGGCGACTATGTTCGTTTTGATATTGGAAAAAATGTAATTTATAAAAATCGATACGTAATTACAGGAATAGGAAATGTAATCGACATCAAAACAAAAAAACTACTTGTAGCTGAGAGAGCTGAATTAATTGCATGCTCAGGCGATAGCATCATTTTTCATACTAATGATATATTTAAAGGCAAATACTATTCTGTTTTAAATATCAAAACCGAAAAATATCAAAAAGTTGAAAATGCAAATTACAACCCTGTTCAACGACCAGATGTAGAAGTTGATGAAACAACCAAACCTTATACAATTACTGCCTATTACATCAATGGGAAAAAAGATGTTTTGGTAAAAGATGCTGGATACGGTCAGCCACAGCCATTGTTAGGCGATGATGTGAAACGTAAGTTTCAATTATTCTGGATTGATAAATCGTCATTCCTTTATGCAAACTATTCCAAAAATCAACAAGCTGTTAGCATCTATAAAGTATCCTTAGATAAAGTAGTTGAGAAAATTGCAGACATTACTGAAATTCCAGCAACCTCACCAAATGATGTTTTCGCACTTTCGGCAACTAATGAAATTTATTATTCCTGCTCAAAAGGAAAATTTTTAATTGATATTAAAAAGAAACTAGCAACAAAAGTTGTGTTTGAAGCATTAGGAAATAATTTTTCAGTTGAAAGCGATGAAAATTCAAAATATGGAAGAATGATTAAGTATGAAACAACTGAATTGGGCAAAAAATGGTGTAAGGCCGATAATGCTAGATCAATTACGGGCTATACCGCCTTGCAAAATGACATTGTAATTGGGACTGAACGCTATGCACAAGGGGTTGTTGTATGGAATAATATTACAAAAAAATGGACCAGTATCGAAGCTTCCTCTTTAGAAGAAATAATTGGTTGGGTGGAAGAATAAAAAATTAAATTACTTTTGTTCTGGCTTTTTGCCTTTTAATAACATCATATATAATTTATGTCAGAAGAAAAAATAATTGTAGGAATTTCACAAGGTGATATTAATGGAATTGGATTAGAAGTAATTATTAAAACATTTTTAGAGCCTCAAATGCTTGAAATTTGTACACCTGTACTTTTTGGCTCTAACAAAACGGCATCTGCTCATCGAAAAGCATTAAATATTGACGATTTTAGCTTTAATCAAATAAAAGATTTCTCAGAACTTAACCATAAACGAGCAAATATTTTAACTGTTTACGAAGAAGATGTTGCACTTGAATTGGGACAACAGACTGAGAATGGCGGTAAATATGCTTTCAAATCACTTGAGGCAGCAACACAAGCTTTAGCTGATGGAAAAATTGATGTATTAGTAACTGCTCCAATCAATAAAGAAAATATTCAATCTGCTGAATTTAAATTTCCTGGACATACAGAATATTTGGATGAAAAATTTGGTAAAGGAAATAGTTTAATGTTTTTGGTGAGTGATGATTTACGTGTTGCAGTTGTAACTGGCCATATTCCAGTAACTCGAGTAGCTCAAGAATTAACAACAGAAAAAATTCTTAAGAAAATTCAACTTTTAAATAAATCGTTGACACAAGATTTTGCTATTCGTAAACCCAAAATTGCTGTTTTGGGCTTAAATCCTCATGCTGGCGACAATGGTGTTATTGGAGATGAAGAAAAAAATATTATTATTCCTGCTATTGATAAAGCAAAAGCGGAAGGAATCGTTGCTTACGGACCTTACCCTGCCGATGGTTTTTTTGGAAATGGTACTTACAAAAATTTTGATGCAGTTTTAGCAATGTATCACGACCAAGGATTGATTCCTTTTAAAACAATTGCTTTCAATAAAGGGGTTAATTATACTGCAGGTTTGCCAATCGTTCGCACATCGCCCGACCATGGTACAGCATACGACATTGCAGGGAAAGGAATTGCCTCCGAAGAGTCATTTAGAAGAGCTATCTATACGGCTATTGATATTTACAGAACACGTAAAAATCATGCAGCGATTAGTTCAAATCCCCTGAAGATAAATCCAATTAAACGAGAACGATAAATTTTCGATTATTCTATTTTAATATCCTTCACATTCAATTGTAAGGTGGTATTTCCATTGAATGTATTTTCATCGATTGCATAACAAGCACTAAATATTTGTTTGCGTAATAAGGCATCAAAATGCTCTGCTTGTCCAAATGCAATTGCAGGATAACTCTCGCGAGGATTTAATGCCGATTGGATATCCAATTTTAAATGATTACTTCCTACAATTCGAATGTAGCCCTTATCAACTAAATGTTTGGTGATGAATACAGGTGACATATTACCTGGACCAAATGGAGAAAACTGCTTTAGAATTCGATAAAATTTAGAGGTAATTTGACTCAACTCTAATTCCGCATCAATTTCAATTTCAGGAACTAGCATGTGTTCTTCAATCGTTGCGCTCACAATTTCTTCGAATCGTTTTTGAAATGCATCCACATTTTCAACTTTTAATGTTAGTCCTGCCGCATACTTATGACCACCGAATTGTTCTAACAAATCAGAACACGCTTCAATAGCATCGTATACATCAAAATCTTTTACACTACGCGCAGAACCAGTTGCTTTACCATTCGATTCGGTTAAAATAATTGTAGGGCGATAATATTTTTCAGTTAAACGCGAAGCTACAATACCAACAACTCCTTTATGCCAATCAGGGTGAAACAATACAGTAGATTTACGGTTAATCATTTCTACATTTCCATCAATCATACTCAATGCATGTTGTGTGATGGTAACATCTATTGTTCTACGTTCTGTATTCGTAATATTAATATTTTGTCCACTCTCTTTCGCGTCCGCATGATTATCAGAAACGAGCAATGCAACTGCGCTTCTACCCGACTCAAGTCTTCCAGCAGCATTAATTCGTGGACCAACAGTGAAAACCAATTCATTCATGGTAACTTCTTTTTTCACATTTGCCAAATCCAAAATTGCCTTTATTCCTTTACGCGGGTTTTTGTTCAATTGTTCCAAACCAAAATAACACAACACCCTGTTTTCACCTACAATAGGAACAAGATCCGAAGCAATGGAGATTGCTGTCAAATCTAAAAATTGCTCCAATTCTTCAAATGGAATATTATTCTTTAATGCATATGCTTGTACCAATTTAAATCCAACACCACAACCACACAATTCATCAAAA
>JBIIOB010000149.1:0-5744 GCA_044337125.1 Bacteroidia bacterium | reverse complement strand
CACTGCTGTTCCAGCATCCAAAACAACAGGAGTTCCTGCGCATACAGTTTGATCGGCACCAATATTTACCGTTGGAGGCGTAATGGTGCACAATCTCCAGATTTCTGAGCCAGGCATCCCTGTTCCTCTATTTCCAGAATGGTTCAAAGAAGCACTCTCTCTTCCGGCATAATAATATTCTCCAGTCCAATAAATATTATTTCCAAATGCTTTTATGTAGGTATCATTACCATTATTATTATAATCACCAAAACCATTCGTAGCAGAAACTGTAAATGTTGTTCCATCTGTTGATTTATACAAATCAACTCCAAAGTCGAAGTTTCCAGGTCTAAGAGCAACCCAAAGTTTTCCATCTTCATTCGCCAAACTTGAAATTTCAACTAAGGCGGTTGGAAATTGTTGTACGAGTGTCCATGTTGTTTCATCGTTTGAACGCCACAATTGCGCTCCATCCGTACCATTTTCAGTTCCAACATATAAATACCCGCCAAAAGATGTCAAACCTGTTATTTGGTAATTATTAGAATTATTAAAACCATTGCCAACATTTGCATTCTGTGTCCAAGTCACCCCATCATCAGAACTCCACAATGTTGATAGGTTTGTACCCAAAAATATTTTACCATTATGCTCTTGTATGCAGTTAATGCGTGTTCCATAAGCAAGTGAATTAAAATCAAGCACGGTATCCCAGCTTCCATTAAAGCCTGAAGTATCAGTTGTATTGTAAGCCGCTCTAAGAATTAAGCTATTGGGCCAAGCAAATATTGCTGCGTAGATAGAATCAACTGCGCCTTGTCCTTTAAAAGGGAAAACATATTCTATCGCATCATAGCTTGTATGTTTATAAAATAAATTCCAATTACTACCATCTGTTGTTTGGTAGATTGATGGAGCTACAGAACCACCCTTTGCAATTGCAAACATTTTTCCACCTCCTTCAGCGGTAGAATTTAATCCTGAAAACATCATTATACTATCCCCATAAAGCACTTGTGTCCAGTCAGTTGGATTTCCAGTTGTGGTTTTATTAATATAACCCATATTGGAACCACCTGCTACATATAGTTCACCATTAAATATGTGAAAACTATTAAGGTAACGGTTGCCAGATCCATTCAGACCGCTTTTAACAACATTTGTCCAGCTGTCTTGACCAAAAAGAAGTGCAGTGCTCAAAATGGCAACTGCAAAAGAAAGTATATGTTTTTTCATGTTTAATAATTAAGCATGCTAAAATAGTCCATTTTATCAAACCACAAAAACTTTTTTTCGTTCCGAAAAAAACTGAAATTTTTATTTTTTTACCCTCTTGGAAACATTTTTTGTTTATTTTGTTTATTTTTTAGTGCTGATTATCAATGTGTTGCATCTGTGTAACAAACAAACCACACCGGAAACTTCGGGAATAAAAAATGTTTCCATAGTTTTGCGCTCGAAATTTAACAGTGAAAAAAAATGGAACCAAAAGAACGTATACTCAAAGGAGCCGAAGAACTGTTTTTTAAGTATGGAATTAAGAGTGTTACAATGGATGATATTGCCAAACATCTTGCTATTTCCAAAAAAACAATTTATCAATTCTATGCTGATAAAAATGAAATTGTTGAAACATTAATGCAAGCAACCCTTCAACAGGATGAATGTGAATTTAAAGAAATTCAAGCTGCTTCCGAAAATATGATTGAAGAGGTAATGCACATGATGAAACACATTAGTGTCATGTTCTCCAAAACCAATCCCAATATTTTTTACGATTTACAAAAATATCACCCAAAAGCTTGGAGTTATTTTAAATCATTCAAAAACGATTGTATGGCGCAAATGGTAGAGCGTTCAATTGAAAGAGGCAAAAAAGAAGGATTGGTTCGTGAAGACATTAATTCAAAAGTTTTGTCACGTATGCGTATTGAGCAGGTTGAAATGGGACTTAATCCAGAAGTTTTTCCGCCCGAAAAATTTAAGATTCTAGAAATCCAATTAAGTATGCTAGATCATTTTCTACATGGCATTTGCACACTAAAAGGGCATAAACTAATAAACAAATACAAACAATTAATAGAGGAAGAATAAAACACCAAAAATTATGAGAAAAATAATAATAGCAATCGGATTGCTCGCTTTTATTTCAAACTCTTTTGCTCAAACAAAAGATAATAATAGCTACTCTTTTTCTTTGCAACAAGCCATCGATTATTCATTGCAAAACCAAAACAACATCAAAAATGCAATGATTGACGAACAAATTGCAAAAGCAAAAGTTAGAGAAATTACGGGTATGGGACTACCTCAAATCAATGCAAGCTTCGACTTGAAAGATTTTGTTGAAATTCCAACATCATTAATCCCTGCCGAAATTTTTGGTGGACCTGCTGGCACTTATGCCGCTGTTCAATTTGGAACAAAATACCAAGCAACAGCAGGTTTGGATGCTAGCCAATTAATTTTTAGTGGTGATTACTTTTTGGGTTTAAAAGCTTCAAAAGTATTTGTAGAGCTTTCTGAAAAAGCGACACAGCGCACTAAAATTGAAACATCTGCAACAGTAAGCAAAGCATATTATACTGTTCTCGTAAACCAAGAACGTATTAAATTAATGGATGCTAATGTTATTCGCATTAAAAAAGCGATGGATGATACAAAAGCATTATTAGACAATGGCTTTGTAGAAAAAATTGATTACGACCGTTTAAGTGTTGCTTACAACAATCTACTGGTAGAACAGGAAAAAGTAAACCGCCTTTTAGAACTTGGAGTGTATTTATTAAAATATCAAATGGGAATGGATATTAATGCAACGCTTTCTCTAACAGATAAATTAGAAGATGTGAAATTTGATATTACGGAAAAAGTTTCTGCCGAAAAATTCGATTATAAAAAACGTGTAGAATATAACTTGTTTGAAACACAACGAGATTTAGCACAATTGGATTTAAAAAGAAATAAATTTTCTTATCTACCTCAAGCTTTTGCATACGGAAGCCTAAGTGGTGCAGCACAACGTAACGAATTTGACATTTTCGACACTAAGAAAAGTTGGTTCCCAATGGCATTGATTGGAGCAAAAATCACAATGCCAATTTTTACTGGTGGACAGCGCTACTACAAAACACAACAAGCAAAATTAAAACTTGATCAGGCTGAAAACAATATGAGTTTTATGCAAAAATCAATTGATTTAGAAATTGCTTCTACCACTACCCTATTAAAAAACACATCACAAACCTTAAGCATTCAAAAGAAAAATATTGAAACGGCTCAAGAAGTTTACCGTGTTACCAAATTAAAACAAGAGCAAGGGGTAGGCTCAACACTTGAAATGGTGACTGCTGAAACTGCTTTAAAAGAAGCGCAAACAAATTACTTCAATGCACTTTTTGATGCATTGGTAGCAAAAATTGACTTTGACAAAGCTACTGGAACCTTAAAATAATAGATAAAAAAATTACATCCAAACTATACAAACAACATTATATATTATGAAAAAATTATTTTTAATCCCAATTCTTGCAATTTCAATTATAGCGTGCAATTCGGGCGGTGGCGACAAACAAGCAGAACTTGATAATTTGAAAAAAGAAGAAGCAGAAATAAAATCAAAAATTGCTGCTCTTGAAGCAGAATTAAGCGCAAACGATACAACTCAAAAAGGAATTGCAGTTGCTGTTGAACAATTAAAATTATCGGTTTTTAAAAACTACATCGATGTGCAAGGAAGAGTAGATGCAGATGAAAATGTAGCATTAAGCACAGAAATTCCAGGAACTATTACAAAAATAAATGTAAAAGTAGGAGACGAAGTACATACTGGACAAGTATTAGCAGAAACTGATGCAAAAGCAATCAACCAACAAGTATCTGATTTACAAACCAACATGGATTTAGTAAATCAAATTTATGAAAAACAAAAAAATCTTTGGGATCAAAAAATTGGAACAGAGGTTCAGTTTTTACAAGCAAAAACGAACAAAGAAAGCATGGAGAAAAAAATGGGAGCATTGCAAGAACAATTACGCATGACAAAAATCATTTCTCCAATTAATGGAACCGTGGATGCTGTTGATGTTAAAATAGGACAAGCAGCAGCTCCGGGTATGCCAGCAATTCGTGTTATCAACTATTCGAATTTAAAAGTAAAAGCAGATGTTGCTGAAACATATGCTTCTAAAATTAAAAAAGGAAGTGAAGTAGTTGTTTACTTCCCCGATATGAATGACTCTGTTGTATCAAAAGTAAATTTTGTTGCTCGTGCAATCAACCCTGCTTCTCGTACATTTTTAGTTGAGGTGTTGTTAGATAATAAAAAAGAATACCATCCAAACATGGTTGCTCGTTTAAATGTTAATGATTACATGTCGGCACAACCAATTATTGTTATCCCAGTTCGTACTATCCAAAAAGATGAAAACAATGCATCTTTTGTTTATGTAGCGGATAATGGTGTTGCAAAAAAACACATCATCACACTTGGAAAAGAATACAATGGAAAAGTAGAAGTACTTGCAGGTTTAAATGAAAACGATTTATTGGTTACTCTTGGATACGATGTTGTTAATGAAGGTGATGCAATTGCCTACAAAAAATAACCTTCGATAATTATTAATACTGAAAATTTAACATGCCTTCGTGCTTTTGCACGCTTAGGTAAAAAAATAGAGCTATGAAATTTAAAGAATTTAAACCATCGAGTTGGGCAATCGATAATAAGATAAGTATCTACATACTTACCGCATTTATTGCACTTGCAGGGATTTTTTCCTACCAAAGTTTGCCGAAAGAAAGCTTTCCAGACATTGTGGTTCCAACTATTTATATCAATACCGTTTACTTTGGTAACTCGCCTACCAACATCGAAAATTTGGTAACCAAGCCTATCGAAAAACAATTAAAGGGCATTGCTGGAGTTAAAAAATTAAACTCTACTTCCTTGCAAGATGTATCGGTTATTATGGTTGAGTTTAATACCGATATGAATGTTGCTGAATCAAAACAAAAAGTAAAAGATGCAGTAGATAAAGCAGCAACGGATTTACCAAAAGACTTAACTCGCCAACCAAACGTAATGGAAGTTAGTTTTTCCGAATTACCAATTATGTATGTAAACATTGCTGGTAATATGGATTTGAACAAACTAAAAAAATATGGCGATGATGTTAAAGATAAAATTGAAGCATTGAAAGAAATTTCACGTGTGCAAATGGTTGGTGATTTAGAGCGTGAAATACAAATCAATGTTGATATGTATAAATTACAAGCGGCTAATTTTTCATTACGTGATATTCAAAATGCTGTTCAATACGAAAACCTAAATATGTCGGGTGGGTTGGTTCCAATGGATGGGATGAAACGTAACTTAACAATAAAAGGGGAGTTTAAAACAGTTGAAGAAATTAAAAACTTAGTCGTTACTTCTGGTTCTGGTTCAAAAGTATATTTAAAAGATATTGCCGAAGTAATTGATAGTAATAAAGAGCAAGAAAGCTATGCACGATTAGAAGGTAAAAATGTAATCACTTTAAATATTATTAAACGTAGTGGAGAAAATTTAATTGATGCATCTGATAAAATTTATGCATTGATTGAAAAAATGAAATCGGATGAATTGCCGAAAGATTTAAAAATTTCAGTTACTGGCGATCAATCAGAAAAAACAAGAAGCACATTACACGATTTAATTAACACCATCATTATCGGTTTCATTTTAGTAACCTTTATTTTGATGTTCTTTATGGGCGTAACAA
>JBIIOB010000148.1:0-5759 GCA_044337125.1 Bacteroidia bacterium | reverse complement strand
GGAACATTTACTTTGTTGATGAATCATGAAATGGGTGCAACAGCAGGTGTTGTTCGTGCACATGGTTCAACAGGAGCATTTGTATCAAAATGGGTAATCAATAAAAACAACTTGTCAGTAGTAAGCGGTTCTGATTTAATTCAATCGGTAAACTTATGGAATGGAACAGGTTATACAACGTACAATTCAGGAAGTCCAATGACAACTGGTTTTGGTCGTTTTTGTGCAGCAGATTTGCCAATAGCATCAGCATTTTATAATGCAGCAACAGGTAAAGGAACACAAGAGCGTATCTTTATGAATGGTGAAGAGAGCGGTCCAGAAGGAAGAATGTTTGCTCATATAGCAAGTGGTCCAAATGCAGGTGTAAGTTATGAATTACCTTATTTAGGAAAGTTCAGTTCAGAAAATAATGTAGCATGTCCAAGCTCAGGCGATAAAACAGTAGTAGCAGGAATGGATGATGCAACTCCAGGTCAGGTTTATTTTTACATTGGAACAAAAACTAATACAGGAACAGAAATTGAGAAAGCAGGTTTGAGCAATGGAAGATTGTATGGTGTAGCAGTAGCAGGTTTATTGGCAGAAACAAGTGCAAGTATTCCAACTGCAGGCACAACATTTACATTGGCAGATTTAGGTCAAGTTCAAAGCATGACAGGAGCTGCAATAAACACAGCAAGTAATACGGCTGGTGTAACAACGTTCTTGCGTCCAGAAGACGGAGCATGGGATCCTTCAAATGCAAATGATTTTTATTTTGTAACAACAAATTCATTCTCAAGTCCAAGTCGTTTGTGGAAATTACATTTTACAAATGTATTGATGCCAGAATTGGGTGGAACAATCACTGCGGTATTGGATGGAACAGAAGGACAAAAAATGTTGGATAATTTAACGATTGATAATTATGGTCATGTGATAATGCAAGAAGATCCAGGTAATCAGGCGCATTTTGCAAAAGTATGGCAATATACGATTGCAACAGATGCATTGTTAGAAATAGGAACACAGAATCCAGATCGTTTTTTAACAGGTGGTTCAAGCTTCTTAACACAAGATGAAGAGTCGTCTGGAATTATTGACATGCAAGGAATATTGGGTGCAGGTAATTATTTATTGTACGACCAAGCACATTATAATTTCGGAAATACTGAAGTTGCTGAGGGCGGACAGTTGTTAGCGTTCTACAATCCAGCAACCTATTATGCAAATCCAGAAATTAATGTTGCAGGTAACAATGTTATCATTAACGATGGCGATCTTACTCCATCATTAACAGATAGTACTAATTACGGTTCTGTTACAATTAATACAAATCGTGTTAGAACATACAAAATTTCGAATGAAGGACCAGGTAGTTTAGTTGTTAATTCATTAACAATTACTGGTACAAATGCTTCTGATTTCTCCGTTGTAAATGCTCCTTCATTACCATTAACAATTGCTGCAAATGCATCTCAGTTAATTAATGTTCAATTTACTCCTTCTGCTATTGGTGTTCGCACTGCAAGCATTGTTGTAAATAACAACGATTATAACGAAGCTGCATACGATTATGCAATTCAAGGAAATGGAATTTGTACAGTGCCAACTGCTGCTATCACAGCAAATGGAAATACAACATTCTGTGATGGTGATTCAGTAGTGTTAACCGCTTCGGCAGCTAGTACCTATTTATGGTCAACAAATGCAACAACCCAATCAATCACAGTGTATGCAGCAGGGAACTATTCTGTTCAAGTTACAGATGCAAACGCTTGTTCAAATAATTCAAGTTCTGTAAATGTTAGTTTGTATTCATTGCCAGCGACACCACTTGTTTCGGTTTCTGGTAATGTGTTAACATCAACATTCGCAACAACATATCAATGGTATTTGAATGGAGTATTGATTAGTGGTGCAACGTCTCAAACCTACACAGCAACAGCAAGTGGTGATTATACAGTTGTAACAGGAAATTCAGTTGGTTGTGAAGCAGAATCTGCAATTACAAACTTAACAGTTACATCCATTGCAACGGCTACTGTAAATAATTCAGTAAATGTGTTTCCAAATCCATATTCAGAATTTACTTCCATCAATGTGAATTTGACAACTGATTCAGATGTAACAATTGAAGTTTACAATGTGTTAGGAGAAAAAGTAACTTCTATTATAAATGAAACATTACAAGCAGGTGAACATGTTTACAAGTTTGGTGCAAAACAATTGGGTTACTCAGCTGGTATCTATTTAGTAAAAGTAATCGTGAATGAGCAAGTATACGTTACACGTATAGTTGAAAATAATTAAATATTGGGTTTATTTAATTAAATTAGATTAGGGTAAAGTGCAAGAGTAGAAATACTCTTGCACTTTTTATTTGCTTAACATTCTCCTTACATACATTTAAAGGTATACTTATGTTCTAGTTGCTTTCAAAATTTACTTTTGAGCCAAGTTTAGTAGTATAAAGCACTGCTTGTGTTTAAATGGATTGAATGAACATGAAGAAAAGTATCGTTTTTAGTATTATTGGGTTTGCTGTTGTTTTTATTTCTTTTAGAGCCAATCAATCATCTAGCTTATATATTGATAAGTACAATGAACGTTTAAATTATTTTAAACAATCGCAAAACAGTCTTTTAGAGTTAATTGGTTCAACCGACTTAACGGTTGTTTCCAACAAAGGAAAAATAAAAAAAGAAATCGAAAAGAACAGAATTCAATTAAAAGGATTGGATTTTTGGTTTCGCTATTTAGAGCCAACAGTCTATAAAAAAGTAAATGGTCCTTTGCCTGTAGAATGGGAAACGGAAGTGTTTGAAAAGTTTGAAAAGCCTTATAAGCGAGAAGGGGCCGGATTAACCTTAGCTGAAATTTATCTGGAAGAAGAAACAATTGATGCAACTGAATTGAAGCGTTTGGTAAAATTATCCTATGAATCGCTTGCTACTTATTCCGCAGATTCCATTACTGTAAATTTAAAAAAGCAAGATCATTTTTTCCTATGCAATAGGTTGTATCTTTTAAATTTAGCTGCAATTTATACTACAGGATTCGAATGTCCAGATACATCCAACGTTATTGTTGAGTTACAATCGATGATGAAATCGGTGAAGGAAATTTATTCGGTATTTGATGAATCTTTCCCCTCTAATAAATTGACGAATGATTATGTTTCTTTATACGAAAAGGCTATAAAATACGTTGACGTTCAATCCAAAGATTACAGCTCATTCGATCATTTTACTTTTATTAAAGAATACATCAATCCATTGTATGTACTTAATCAAAATATGATTAAAGACTACAATGTGGTATCACGCAGTATGATTGATTATTCACTTAATAAAAATGCGAATTCTATTTTTAGCAAATCTTTGTACAATGGTCAGAATACAAAAGGACTTTTTATTCGTGTGAATGATGCTGATTTACTTAATGAAATAAAAACTATTGGAAAAAAATTGTTTTATGATCCAATTCTTTCTGGAAATAATAAACGAAGTTGCGCTTCTTGCCATCGTTCCGGAGAATATTTTACAGATACAACGGCAATAAGTTCATTGCAGTTTGATAATAAGCAATTGTTGCCGCGTAATACTCCTAGTTTGGTAAATGTAGAATACAACCATTTGTTGATGATGGATGGAAAGCACATTACTTTCAATCACCAGGGAAAAGATGTCATCACTAATCCGATTGAACTAGGAGCAAATGAAAACGATGTTTTGAAAAAAGTTTTAAGCTGCTCGGATTATAAAAAAGCATTTAAGAAGTTTTTGAAATTCACCCCACAGGAAAAAGAAATTACCATCGAACACATCACTTCTGCATTGAGTATTTATTATTCAACTTTCAGTAATTATTATTCTCCTTTTGATAATGCAATGAATAAAACGGTTCCTATAGATAAATCAGCCAAGGAAGGATTTAATCTGTTTATGAGCAAAGCACAATGCGCTACTTGTCATTTTGTGCCCCAGTTCAATGGAGTAAAACCTCCGTATATCGGTTCGGAGTTCGAAGTGCTTGGTGTGCCATTTGATACAAATTATACACGTATTAGTGATGATAAAGGTCGTTATCTTGTTAATCCAGCAGAGGAAACGTTGAATGCTTTTAGAACAGGAACAGTTCGTAATGCAGATAAAACAAAACCGTATATGCACAACGGTGTTTTTAATTCATTGATGGAAGTAATCAATTTTTATGATGCAGGTGGTGGTTTGGGTAGAGGTCTGGAGGTGAAAAATCAAACACTATCATCCGATTCTTTACATCTTTCTATATCTGAAAAAAATAAATTAATTGCATTTATAAAATCTGTTACGGAGGAAATTCCGACTGAATCAATTCCTGATCATTTGCCTGTTTCCACCATTAAGGTATTAAACAATAGAAAAGTAGGAGGAGAATATTAATGCGTAAAAATATAACTATTTTTGGTTTTTTAATTTGCTGTTTTCTATTGGTTCAATGTGCAATTCAGAAAAAAGCTAACTATGTATTTCCGAATGCAATGCCCGAATATGTTCAAAAAGCATATACAGAGCAATGCGATAAAGGGCAAATACTTTATGACATTAATTGTGCAAAATGCCATTCTAAAAAAGTAAAGGGTCGTGTTTTGATTCCCGATTTTAAACAAGAGCAACTCAAAGGTTATGAGTTACGAGTGACGAATGTGCGCCACGAAAATCAGTTGCAAGACACCGTTGTCACGGAGGAAGAGTTAGGTTTAATAATGACCTTTTTAAAATACAAAGAAAGCAGCGGGCTTGAATTTAAACCCTAATTTCCTAGAATATATAACTTATCCGTGCTTAATTTTAAACACTAAAATAGTGCTTGCTAGAACCAATGTAATTGCGTTTGCGATGATAATTGGTAACTCGCCCAGGTAAAATCCATAAATCAACCAGCAGGCAATTCCGAATGTAAAAAGGATGTACATTCCCAAGGAAATCCCCTTGGTGTTTTTGGTTTTAAGGATTTGTACCACTTGTGGTACAAATGAAATAGTAGTGCAGGTTGCCGCTAAAAGGCCTATTATGGTTGCAAAGTTCATGTGTTTCGTTTCCTGCAAAGCTACTAAAATTAGCTAATTGGTGCCAAATAAAATACTTAAGTTTTTGCCTGTATTTTCCCTACCTTTAGTGTCGATTCTATTCTTAAATTTGCCGTATGAACTTAGCCTTTCGATTATTACTTTTTAGTTTGTTTTTAGGCAATGTACTTTTTGCCCAAGAGCAACAAAAAGTGAGTGCATCCATGACACTCGAGCAGTGCATTGATTTTGCATTAAAAAACAATATTCAAATCAAACAAACGGAATTAAATACCGATTTGAGTAAAGTAAATTTAACACAAAGCCAGGCAAACTTATTGCCTTCCTTGAATGCAAATGCTTCCCATTCGTATAACATTGGTCGTACCATCGATCGATTTACGAATCAGTTTGCCGATGCACAAGTACTTTCTCAAAATTTTGGTTTGAGTACCGATATTACCTTGTTTAGTGGATTGCAAAATATAAATACCATTCAGCAAAATCGTTATACCTATTTAGCGAGCAAGTATGATGTCGATAAAATGAAAAACGATGTTTCCTTAAATGTTGCTACAGCTTATTTACAAGTGTTGTATGCAATGGAAGCATTGGAAAATGCAAAAAATCAATCCGGCATTACTGCAGCTCAAGTAGAACGTACAAAGAAATTAGTGGAGGTTGGTACAGCAGCAAATGGCGCATTGTTGGATATCAAAGCACA
>JBIIOB010000147.1:0-5777 GCA_044337125.1 Bacteroidia bacterium | reverse complement strand
AAACACCTTTTTGATACAAGGAGCACAAATCCATGGTGATGGCAACCGAGTAATGAATAGCAACACCCATCCAAATACTTCGGCTTTTTAAACTCAACACACCTAAAACAATTCCAGCTACAATGGCTGCAATGGTTTCGGGCATTGGTTTTCCGAAATGTATCATGCAATACGGAATGGTCATTACAAATACCGAATAAAAACCAAATACTTGTTTGGTACCATGAATCATAAAACCACGAAAGAAAAATTCAAGTGCAAAAAATTGTAACAAATACACCAGCTCCCATAAAATGAAATTCGGGAAAAGTGGTTCCCCTTTTTGTAAATCATAAAAAGGATAACGATCCTGAAAACTAGCGGTACGCGAGAAATACAATACCAATGGAATCATGAACAGCAACATTAAGGCATACAATTTATAATCCTTGAAAGCCCCTTTGAAGGACAAGCCATAAGCCGAAAATGAATCCTTGAAAATAAATTTAATGATGATGAAGGGAGGAACAATGTAAAACACAATTACATTGCTAACCCACCACAACAAACGGTTGAATGCTGCATTGGGATGAATGGTACACCAATCCTCGAACTGAGCAGCATAGGTTGTAAAACCAAAATCGTTAAGAGAAGAAACAAAAAAACGAAAATCGCCCAGGTACTTGATGAGGGTTAATGAAAAAGCAACGGCAACACAAATCACCATTACTTTGTAATCGGGTTTATCGGATTTAGTGATTAAACTTTGCGAAGAAGTAAAAACATTTTGGACAATCTTTTTAATCATATACTTCGTATTGCATCCAAGGACTATAAAGTTCCGACACGTATTTTAACTCTCTTGAACCCACATAACCAATTCTATTGGCAAAGTCCATTAGTTTTTCATACGTAGGCGCATTTTCAAAGTTGCCCGTACGCATATCAAACAATAAGTATTCGATGGCAGCATGACCGCTTTTTAATAGTTCAGGTGATTGATTATTATCAATTTTAGCGATTACAAAGTTTTCGTCAAATGCCATTTGAGATACATTTTGAACAAAAACGGTATCACGCACATCAACGATAATATCAGCCACATTTTTGTATACGTCCATGCGGATCGAATATGGATATAAAAACGGAGCCACAAAACGATCCAATGAATCCGAATCTACAAAAGCAGCCGAGTAAAAATCAGCAGGCACTTTACCTTCGTACATGCCATTGGTATATGCACGGAGTGTATCAATCCAATTGTTACGAGCTATTTGTTGGTCTGGATCCTCGGTATGTTCCTTATTGCTGGTATCATGCTGTTCAATCCATTCAATGCCATCCTTTACTTTGGAGGAAATGCTTTGCACCAAGGTAACGATGGAGAATATTAAAATGGAAATGGCAGCAGCAAAACCGAGAGCCCAGTAGCCAGCATTTTTTTGTTTGCCGGTGCTAAGGGAGATAATAGCAAATACGAGAGTAACAAGAGTAGCGATGCCACCCAGAACAATTCCAATAACGGTTAAAGCAAAATTCATTGTTTTCTGATTTTTTTGTAAAAATACAGTTTTAAAATAAAACCCTGATTTTCAAGGCTCACAAATAAAAAACTTATTTTTTTCATTATTTTTTTGCTGAATTGAAAAATTACGCTACTTTTGCAATCCAATTCTAACAGAATTTTGAGGACCGGTAGTTCAGCTGGTTAGAATGCTGCCCTGTCACGGCAGAGGTCGCGGGTTCGAGTCCCGTCCGGTCCGCTCAAAAACAAAAGCCTTCCATTTGGAAGGCTTTTTGTTTTTTATACCTCTCCTATCTTTTTATTTCTTTGATTTTATTATATTTGATTAAATACATCCTTAGCAAACCTATTCGGCACGATAAGGATGTTTTAATCAGTCTTACACACTAGTTATGCGGCAGCTTAAGGACGACCGAACAAATAAAAACGAATAGACAAAAATATGATTCCAGACTATCAATCAATAATGTTGCCTTTACTTGAATTCATTTCGGACGGTAAAGAATATAAAATGCGATTCGTGACAGACGAACTTGCTATAAAATTCGGTGTTACAGAAGAGGAACAAAAAGAATTATTGCCAAGCGGTGTTGCACCAGTATTTTATAATAGGACAGCATGGGCAAAAACTTATTTGAAAAAGGCTGGTCTAATTGATAGTCCCAAACAAGGGATTGTTGTTATTTCAAAGCGAGGACTTGATGTATTAAAGAAAAAACCAAGTTCAATTAATGTAAAGTTCTTAAAACAATTTTCTGAATTCGTAGAATTTCAAACCTCAAAACGAGAAGACGAAATTGAAACAGAAACTAATGACGAGCAATCGACACAGACTCCCGAAGAACTATTAGAAACTGCATATCAGAAAATAAGAAAATCCTTAGCATCGGAACTAATAAATAAAGTTGTTGAACTATCTCCTGCTTTTTTTGAAAAACTTGTTGTTGAACTTTTAGTTAAAATGGGTTACGGTGGTTCAATCAAAGACGCTGGAAAAGCAATGGGAAAAAGTGGAGACGAAGGAATCGATGGAACAATCAAAGAAGACAAACTTGGCTTGGATATTATATACATTCAAGCAAAGAGGTGGAAACCTGGCAACGTTGTTGGCAGACCTGAACTTCAAAAATTTGTAGGCGCACTTGCTGGGCAAGGTGCAAAAAAAGGAATTTTCATTACCACTTCAAATTTCACAAAAGAAGCGATCGAATATACACCTAGAAATGAAACAAAAATTGTTTTAATTGATGGTCATCAATTAGCGCAACTAATGATTGATTATAATCTCGGATGTACGCCACAACAAACATACGAGGTAAAAAAAATAGATAGCGATTACTTTGGCGAGGAGTAATATTGAAATTAATTGCAAACAATTTGAATGAATGACACTAAATCAAACAAATAAAAAGGAGGCAGCAAGAAAAAAGTCGCTTGGTGAACTAGGAGAATTATTTGCTTTGAAAGCTCTAATTGATAATAAGTTTGATAGAATAAGGAACTTGAATGATGATAAGCTGAACGAAACTTTTGCTGATATATCTTGTGAAAAGGATGGTGTTAAATACATTATAAGCGTTAAGGCAAGAAATAAATATCAAAAAAATGGAACGTTGAATACAAGATATAATCTTGGAAGTAATGTTTACGATAAGGCAATGGCTTCCGAGAAAAAGTATAAAGCTAAAGCTTACTGGTTAGCTATTCAATTTGACCACAATTCTTTTTCCATTTATTTTGGACAACTTAATGAACTAAATGGCAGCAAGGCAATACCGGTCGACAAATGTGAAAAAGGAATTATCGGTGAGACTTGGGTACACAACAAGCGTCATTATTTCGACTTTGATTATTATACCAACAAGGAGAAAGAGTAAATGGCAAATCGTTGGGGCATAGCGAAAAACGTTGAAGAAGTGGTTAAGGAAAGAGACATAAATTGTGTTTACTGCGGAATTTCATTTACTAATTCCGTTGTTACTCACAAGACAAGACCGACTTGGGAACATATTATTAACGATATTAGAATTAACGTACCAGACAACATTGCGCTTTGCTGTGGATCATGCAATGCGAGTAAAGGGACAAAAGTTTTGAGTGCCTGGTTAAATAGCAAATACTGTGTGACAAAAGGAATTACAAAAGACAATGTTGCGACTGTAGTGAAAATATATTTAAACAGACAATAAAGCCGACCGCATAACACGGCTTTTGCATTAGTGGGCGGACAGTGCAAATAGAAACATTTGAGCAATTAATAAACTTTGGTGCTGGCAGACAGTTTACGGTTTCGAAAGCCCACCAACGCAAAGCCCGAAACCGTTAATACAACAAGGAAAACCATGCTCCCCAACCCTGAACTCCTTCTATCACTTGTACAAATGAAAATGCCATTTGGCAAATACAAGGATGTACTTATTTGCAATTTGCCTATCTCCTACTTGGAATGGTTTAATCGCAAAGGATTTCCAGCGGGCAAATTAGGAATGCTGTTGCAAACCATGTATGAGATTAAATTAAATGGTTTGGAGTATTTATTAAAACCATTAAAAAAATAAAAAGCCGAAGCAATTGCTTCGGCTTTTCTGTTTTATAAATAAACGTTCTTATTTTACATCTACCAATTCCACATCAAATGTTAAATCGGCTTTAGCAGGAATAATTGGTTCTCTACCTTGTTCGCCATACGCTAAGTAATAAGGAATTACCAATCTTAACTTATCACCTACATTCATCAAAGCAATGCCTTCTTCCCAACCTGGAATTACCATTCCTTGTCCTAATTGAAACTCAATTGGCTCACCTCTTTCAACCGATGAATCGAACATTTTACCATCGGCTAAATAACCTGAGTAATGTACTTTCACTGTTTTACCAGCTTCTGCTTTTACTGTACTTGCACTTTTATTTACAACATAATATTGTAATCCAGATGCTGTTTTTTGTGCTTCTAATTTTGATACATCGTACAATACAGGAACAACTGGTGCTTGTACATCTACAATTTCCACATCAAAAATCAATTCAGCTTTTGCTGGAATTGGTCCGTAACCTTGTTCGCCATAACCCAATGTATAAGGAATAAACAATTTTGCTTTTTCGCCTTTACGCAACAAAGCCAATCCTTCGTCCCATCCTTTGATCACTTGCCCTTTACCAACTTTTACTTTGAATGGTTGTCCACGCTCAACCGATGAATCGAACATTTTACCATCTTTAAAATAACCGCTGTAATGAACAGTAGCTTGAGTACCAGCAGCAGCAATTTCACCTGATTTGTTTTCTTTAATCATGATGTATTTTAAACCACTAGCAGTCGTGATGGTATCTTTTCCTTTTCCATCCCAAGGATGAACTCCTTCGGTAAAATCAATTAATTCAACATCAAAAATCAAGGTTGCGTTAGCAGGAATTAATCCCATTGCTCTTTCGCCATAAGCGATGTTTGCAGGCAATTTTAAAGTTGCTTTATCACCCACATTTAACAATTGGAATGCTTCGTCCCAACCTTTAATTACTTGACCAGCACCTAATTTAAATTCAAATGGCTGACCGCGTTTTACAGAACTATCGAATACGGTATCGTTCAATAATTTTCCTGTATAATGTACTTTTACTTTATCTCCTACTTGTGGCATTTTACCATTTCCTTTTTCGGTGATGGTATACTCCAACCCTGATGCTGTTTTCATTGTTTTTGGCTTTTTTACTTTAACTGTTTTAACAGTTGGTTTGTCGTTTTTAACTTTCTCTTGTGCACTCAGCGATAAACTAATTACCGCAAATAAAAGCGTTGCTATTTTTTTCATAGTCATTGATTCGAGATTTGTTTTTATTTTGAAAAAGGGTTAACCGATTTTCAGTTAACCCTTTTTTATAATCAATTATAATTCCAAAATTATTTTGCAGCAGTAACGCTCACCAACTCTACTTCGAATACTAAGGTAGAGAATGGAGGAATTGGTCCGCCACCTTGAGCACCGTATGCTAATTCAGAAGGAACAATTAATTTTCCTTTAGCACCTGGCGCCATTAAAGCAATTCCTTCGTCCCAACCTGGTACTACTTGACCAGCACCTAATGGGAATTCGTATGGTTCGTAAGGTCTTCTTTCGTCATACAAACCAGCTTCTTTTGCTCTTGCTTCAATGCTTGTATCGAATACAGTACCATCCAATAACATTCCAACGTAATTTACTTTTACCATTGAACCAGCAGTAGCTTTTGGTCCGTTTCCTTTTTTAGTTTCAACATAAATTAAACCACTAGCAGT
>JBIIOB010000146.1:0-5782 GCA_044337125.1 Bacteroidia bacterium | reverse complement strand
ATATTGTAACGATATCTGTTCCTGAACAACCACTAATATTTGTGACTGTAACTGTATACGAAGTTGTTGTTGTTGGATTGGCTGTAGGATTTGGAACAGAAGCATTGCTTAATCCTGTTGCAGGTAACCATGCATAAGTACTTCCTGCAGCTACTGGAGTTACATTTAATAAAGTGCTTGCTCCAAAGCAAATGGTATCATCCAATCCTGCATCTACTGTTAAATTTGTATTTATTGTAACAGTTGCAACTGCAGTTCCGGTACAGCCTAGTGTTGTACCTGTTACAGTATAACTGGTAGTTGATGCGGGACTTACAGTAATCGGGTTGGTTGTTGCACCAGTGGACCAAGAATAAGTTGTTCCACCATTTGCCGTTAATGTTGCACTAGAACCAGGGCATACTCCTGGTGAATTAACAGTTATTGTTGGAAGCGCATTTACTGTTACTGTTCCTGTTACTGTATTAGAACAACCACTTGTAGTTCCTGTTACAGTATAAGTTGTAGTTGTTGTTGGTGTTATCGTTAAGTTTGAACTTGTAGATCCTGTATTCCAAGAATAAGTGGTTGCGCCACCAGCTACCAAACTAGTAGTTTGACCATTACAGATAGTTGAATTGGTGGAAGTGACTGTTGGTATTGAATTTACAGTAACTGTGGCTACGGTTGTTCCTGAGCATCCGCCAGTTGTACCTGTTACAGTATAACTTGTTGTGGTGGTAGGAGAAACAACTAAAGGATTAGAAGTTGATCCCGTATTCCATGAATAAGTAGTGCCTCCAGTAGCAGTTAACGTTGCAGACTGCCCAACACAAATTGTTGGAGAATTTACTGTTATGGTCATGTTAGCTCCTATAGTAACAGTTGCCACAGCAGTATTAGAACATCCAGCCGTTGTACCAGTAACAGTATAGCTTGTTGTTGTAGCAGGAGAAACAGTTATTGGATTTGTTGTTGCGCCTGTATTCCAAGAATAAGTAGTACCTCCTGTTCCAGTAAGTGTTGCATTTTGGCCCGGACAAATGGTTACAGAGTTAACACCAATGGTAGGCAATGGATTTACAGTAACTGTTCCTGTACCTGTTCCCACACAACCACTTAAAGTATATGTTACAGTATAGGTAGTAGTTGTAGCTGGGCTAACAGTAATGGAAGCAGTTGTTTGTCCACCTGGAGCCCATGAAAATGTTCCTCCAGCAGCTGACGGTGTTGCTGTTAAAGTTGCCGATGCACCTGCGCAAATTGTTTGTGTATTAACGGTAACTGTAGGTAATGGGTTAACAGCTACAGTTCCTGTATTTGTTGAGTTACAACCTCCAAAGGTATAAGTAACAGTATAAGTTGTAGTTGAAGCAGGACTCACTGTTATTGTTTGAGTAGTTTGTCCTCCAGGTGCCCATGAGTATGTTCCACCCGCAGTAGTTGGTGTTGCCGTTAATGTTGTAGATGCCCCCGCGCAAATAGTTTGAGAGTTAGATGTAACAGGACTTCCACCTGATCCTGCAACGGTTACAGTATACGTTTGTGCTGGAGTGCAGGTTAAACCATCATTTACAGTTACAGTGTAAGAACCAGCAGCTAAGCCGGTAGCTGTCGCAGCAGTTCCACCACTAGGTGCCCAAGAATAGGAAAATGGTCCGATGCCACCAGAAACGGTAGCAGTGGCTGTTCCATTGTTAACTCCACAACCTGCAGGAGTGGATGAGGTGGTTACTGTCCATGGACTAATACATTGAATAACATCAATCATTACCCCAGAATCCATAGCACAATCAGCAGCATCTGCAATTGCTAATTTGAAATGATAAGTTGCACAGGGTGTTACGTTCATCGTTGGTGTTAAAACCGAGGTAAATCCATCAAAATGATTAGCACTACCACCTGCATTATTATTTACAAAAAAACCTGGATTAGAAGTAGTATTCACATTATCAATACTAACAACAGTCCCATTGGGAAGGGTTGCCATATTATAATTTGTGTAATTACCGCCACCTGGATTTGGTCCTGAAACCCAGAATCCAAAGCCATCATTAAATCCTGCACTAACCCAATTTGTGTATTCATCTGAGCCAAACACAAAACGGATACTCAATGTATTACATTGCGGCACCACATCAAACTCAATTATACATGCATCGTTAATTGCGGTTCCTGAACCAACAACGGAAATTAATTGCGGATCACTTGAACTACTACCAACACAAGTTCCTGTAAAATCATCATTCACGTTTGTTCCTGCTCCATTTATTTGTGTAGCAGTACCCGTTGACAATACCAAGCCGTTTGTCATTGCTGCACCTATTCCACCAGCTCCACCGTTATTATAGGTCCCGTAAGAAACTGCAGCACAGTTAATAGTAACATTGCTAATAGTAAGTCCTGGCCCACCGATTGCAGAAATAACTCCAGCTGCACCTCCCCCAGTGGTCACAGTTAATTGTGCAAAGGAATAGCTAATTGAAAAAATTAAAAATGAAAGAAATACTACAATTTTTTTCATGATATATGTTTGAAAATGAATTTTTACAGTTTATTCTGATTTACAGATGAGTAAAGATGAGAAAAGGTTGCATCATTTGCTAATAAAAAACGAATGAAAAGTGCTTCTCAAAAAGGCAGAACCGAAATTAAAACTCAATATCCAAGTCAAATGCTTGGCGAAGCTTATTAATAGTGGGGTTTTTTTCGGAAAGATGTTTGTAGCGGTCGGTTGCAGTATACAAATTTTTACCTTCTTCTAATTGAGCAACCACAATGTTCAGTTGAACCGAATAATTATTCAACTCTTTACGCAAAAAGCTTAAAAAATTGGTTTTGTCCTCATTTAAAGATTCTTCTGCAGCTTTATTATTGATAGTATAATCAATTGTTAAATTATCTGCTGCTAAAACTGGTTGTTTGCTCGTTAAAACAATAGCTAAATTTTGTTTCCCTTTTGCTTTTAATTCCGAAGTATAACGTAGCCACACTGCATCAATTTTTTGTTGGTTGACAGCATCTTTAGGGCGTTCGGTGTCTAGAAAAGAGGCTTCTTTTTCTTCCGGATTATCCGTTTTTTTTTCAGTATTAAAACGCTGATTAATAGAAGGGGTTGAGGTTTTTAAAATCGGCTTTTTAAATCCTGTTTGTAGATTAGGTGTTGTAGTTGTAGTATTTTGTGTTACGGCAGGTATTGTATTACTGATAGGTGTAACAGGTGTTTGAGTAATGGTTGAATTTGTGTTTTGAGCTGGTGTTGCCGTGTTTACAGCTGTTGTGGCCTGTGAGATAGGCTTACTTATGTCATTTTTTTTTTCGGCTTCAACACTTATGGTGTTGATAGAACAAAGTTGCATAAGTGCTAACTCGACCTGGAGTCGCTGGTTTTTACTACTCTTGTATTGAATATCCGTTTTGTTCAGGATGGTTAATCCTTTTACTAAAAATGGAAGAGAGCATTTTTGTGCTTGTTCCTTGTATTTATCTTTAATGTTGTTTCCTACTTCTAATAATTGCAATGTTTCTGTATCCTTACTCACTAAAAGGTTTCGGAAATGACCACCCATTCCAGCAATGAAATTATGACCATCAAATCCATTGTTCAAAATCTCATTGAAAATCAACAAAGAATTGGAAATGTTTTCAGCTAAAATAGCATCGGTAACTTTGAAATAATAATCGTAATCAAGGATATTTAAATTTTCAATTACGGCTTTGTAGGTAATGTTATTTCCTGCGAAACTAACAATCTGATCGAAGATAGAACACGCATCACGCAAAGCGCCATCAGCCTTTTGAGCAATGATATGCAAGGCATCCATTTCGGCTGTAACATTTTCACTTTTTGCAATAAAAGCTAGATGATTGGCAATGTCTTCAATCTGAATTCTATTAAAATCAAAAATTTGACAACGTGATAAAATCGTAGGGATGATTTTATGTTTTTCAGTTGTTGCTAAAATAAAAATAGCATGTTTTGGTGGCTCTTCCAATGTTTTCAAAAATGCATTAAACGCACTTGTTGAAAGCATGTGAACCTCATCGATAATGTATACTTTATGTGTTCCAAGTTGAGGTGCAAACCTAACTTGATCAACTAAATTACGAATGTCATCAACTGAGTTGTTGGATGCAGCATCTAATTCATACACATTAAGAGAAGAACCGCTGTTAAATGATAAACACGATTCACATTGGTCGCAAGCTTCGGTTTGTGCTGTTTTGTTGGTGCAATTAATGGTTTTAGCCAAAATACGCGCACAGGTAGTTTTTCCTACACCACGCGGACCGCAAAATAAAAATGCTTGTGCTAAGTGGTTTGTGTTAATGGCATTTTTTAATGTATTGGTAATATGTGCCTGACCAACAACGGTGTTAAACGTTGCGGGGCGGTACTTACGAGCTGATACAATAAAATTATCCATAGTTGTTGCACAAAAATAGCTATTAAAATGAACTTTAAGCAGAATGTTAAAAAGTCGCAATTTGGTTAAAAACTATTTTGATTTTCGGTAAAACAAGCCTTTTTTTGAATTAATCCACGCTATTTATTTGGCTTATTTAATTGATAACTAGTATTTTATATTAATTATTGTGCAGCCAAAGATGATTTTATTGCCTTTTAAAGGCTTTTTTGCCAAAAAAATTGGAAAATGATGTTGTCAATTTTCTTTAAATTCCTATATTTGCATCCCTTTTAAAAAAAAGGAACAATAAATTATTAACCAATTAAATTTAAAAACAATGCTAAAACATTATGAAACCGTCTTCATTATGACTCCCGTTTTGTCTGATGATCAGGCAAAGGAGACGGTAAGTAAGTACAAAAAGATGCTTACAGACAATGGATGCAAAATTATTCACGAAGACGCTTGGGGCTTACGTAAATTGCAGTATCCAATTCAAAAGAAAACAACTGGTTTTTACCATTTGATCGAATTCCATGCACCGGCAACTTTTGTTGCTGATTTAGAAGTTGCTTATAAACGTGATGAGCGTTTATTACGCTTTTTAACTGTAGCTCTTGACAAACATGCAGCAGCTTACAGCGAAAAACGTAGAAACAAAGCAAAAGCTTAATTAATCTTTAACTAATTAATTCAAAATCAACATGGCATCAGATAATTCAGAAATCAGATATCTTACACCTCCAACAGTGGATGTGAAGAAAAAGAAATACTGCCGTTTCAAAAAAAGCGGAATTAAGTATATCGACTATAAAGACGCAAACTTTTTATTGAAGTTTGTAAATGAGCAAGGTAAAATTTTACCTCGCAGATTAACAGGTACATCAGTTAAATATCAACGTAAAGTTTCTAAAGCAGTAAAACGTGCTCGTCACCTTGCATTATTGCCTTATGTAGCTGATATGTTAAAATAATCAGGAGGTAACAAAATGGAAGTAATTTTAAAACAAGACGTTAAGAACCTTGGATACAAGGATGACGTAGTAAATGTAAAACCTGGTTACGGAAGAAATTTTTTAATCCCGAAAGGTTTAGCTGCTGTTGCAACTGTTTCAACTAAAAAAGTTTTAGCAGAAACTGTTAAACAACGTGCATTTAAAGAACAAAAAATCAAAGCGGCTGCAGAAGCTACTGCTGCTAAATTGAAAGATATGGTTGTTAAAGTTGGTGCTAAAGTAGGTGAGTCTGGAAAAATTTTCGGATCAGTTACTTCAGTTCAATTAGCTGATGCAATCAAAAAATTAGGTTATGATGTGGATAGAAAAAACATTGAAATCGTAGATGCTGACAATCTTAAAACTGTTGGTACTTACACTGCAAATGTTCGTTTCCAC
>JBIIOB010000401.1:0-2889 GCA_044337125.1 Bacteroidia bacterium | reverse complement strand
AGTTTATTGTAGCTACAGAAGCAGGTATTATACATCAAATGCAATTAAAAAATCCTGATAAAACATTTATAGCTGCTCCACCAAACAATTCTTGTGCTTGTAATGATTGCCCACACATGAAATTAAATACATTAGAAAAGCTTTATAACTGTTTAAAATATGAGCAACCAGAGATTTTAATGGATAAAGATTTAATTGAAAAAGCTCGTAAGCCGATCGAAAAAATGCTTGAATTATCTGCTAAATTTGGTTTATAATTTATCTAATTATTTGATTTATAAGTAGTTATAATTTATTTTTAGGTTATAATTTATTATTTTATCTACCTTTGAAAAATTTTTATCATGAGATTAATATTTCCTTTAATTCTGGTTTTTGCTGCTTTGGTTTGGGCTTCTTATGCTTATTTTATTAAGAAAGATGCGAAATTAGCAAGGCAAATTGTTAGTTATACTGCTTTTTTTGCAGTGATGTGGGTTGGATTATTCTTTTTAATTTTCTATAAATAATGTTTAAAGAATACGATGTAATTGTTGTTGGTGCTGGTCATGCAGGCTGTGAAGCTGCTGCTGCTGCTGCTAATATGGGTTCATCTACCCTATTGGTTACAATGAATATGCAAACGATTGCACAGATGAGTTGCAATCCTGCTATGGGTGGAATTGCGAAAGGTCAGATAGTTCGTGAGATTGATGCTATTGGTGGATATTCTGGAATTGTAACGGATAGAACTGCTGTTCAATTCAGAATGTTGAATCGTTCTAAAGGACCAGCAATGTGGAGTCCTCGTGCTCAAAGTGATCGTCATCGTTTTGCAGAAGAATGGAGAGTTATGTTAGAGAATACACCCAACCTCGATTTTTGGCAAGATATGGCGAAAGGATTATTGGTGGAGAACGGAAAAGTCTGTGGTGTTGTTACAGGTATGGATGTGGAGATAAGAGCTAAAGCCGTTGTTTTAACCAATGGAACTTTTTTAAATGGAGTAATTCATTTAGGTGAAAAGCAATATGGTGGTGGTCGTGCTGGTGAAAAAGCTTGTACAGGAATTACTGAACAATTAATTCAATTAGGATTCGAAGCAGGACGAATGAAAACCGGAACTCCTCCCCGAGTAGATGGTAGATCATTGGATTACTCAAAAATGGAAGTGCAACATGGTGATGAAAATCCCGCTAAATTTTCATTTATGGATGTAAATCAATTTGAATTTAGGAAGAAAAAAACGGATGCTTTTGCTAATGGACCTGAAATGCAAATGCCATGTTATATGACCTATACAAATTCAGAAGTTCATGAAATATTAAAAACAGGGTTTGAAAAGTCACCAATGTTTACAGGTCGTATTCAAGGATTAGGTCCAAGATATTGTCCAAGTATTGAAGATAAAATTACTCGTTTTGCAGAAAGAGATCGTCATCAAGTTTTTGTAGAACCGGAAGGATGGAATACAGTTGAGATTTATGTGAATGGATTTTCGACATCATTACCAGAAGATGTTCAGTACAAAGCATTGAAAAAAATACCAGGATTTGAGAATGTAAAAATGTTCCGTCCCGGTTATGCAATTGAATACGATTATTTTCCGCCACAACAATTAGCCCTTACATTAGAAACAAAGTTGGTTGAGAATTTATATTTTGCTGGTCAGATTAATGGAACAACAGGATACGAAGAAGCAGCTTGTCAAGGATTAATGGCAGGTATAAATGCACACTTAAAAATTAATGGTAAAGAGCCATTTATTTTAAATAGATCAGAAGCATATATTGGAGTTTTGATAGATGATTTGGTGACGAAAGGAACGGAAGAGCCATATCGTATGTTTACTTCAAGAGCAGAGTATCGTATTTTATTACGCCAAGATAATGCTGATATTCGATTAACTCCAAAATCGTTTGAGTTAGGTTTAGCATCTCAAGAACGTTTGGATAAAGTAAATGAGAAGATAAAAAATGCGAAAGAAATTATTAAATATTTCAAGACCGAGAGTATAGATCCCGAAGAAATAAATCCAGCCTTGGAAGTAATTGGCTCCTCTCCTATTGTCCAAAAAGTTAAAATGTTTGGTGTTTTAACTCGTCCAACAATTACTCTTTTAGACTTTGCTTTGAACTCACCAAAAGTAAAAGAATTCATTTCTAAGTATGATTTAGATAGTATTGAGCAAGCTGAAATTTTAATGAAGTATGAGGGATATATTTCAAAGGAACATGAGTTGGTTGACAAGCAAACTCGATTAGAAGATTTGGTTTTACATGATGATTTTGATTATAAAAGGTTAACATCTTTATCAGCAGAAGCTAGAGAAAAATTAACAAAAGTTCGTCCAAGAACAATCGGTCAGGCATCCCGAATTTCCGGAATTACCCCGTCCGACATTTCAATTTTAATGGTATACCTTGGTAGATAGTTCCACGTGGAACCATCGCTTTTATATACCTTATATATGTATTAAGTTCCACGTGGAACAAAAAGGTTTATATGGAAAATTTAGAACAATGTCCAATTTGTAGTTCAATTCGAAGTAAGCACTTTATGGCTTGCATCGACCACACTGTTTCACGTGAAACATTCAATATTGTGGAATGTGAATCTTGTGGATTTAAGTACACCAATCCTCGTCCCGAATCACAAGATTTAGGAAGATATTATAAGTCGGAAGATTACGTATCTCATTCAAACGCCAAAAAAGGTTTTATTAATTCAACCTATCAATCGGTTCGAAAGTATACATTATTGAAAAAACTTCAATTGATTTCAAAGTATTATAAGACAGGAAAAATATTGGATATTGGATGTGGAACGGGTGAGTTTTTGAATACAATGAAAAGTGCAAAATGGGAGGCAACTGGAATTGAACCAGATTCGGATGCACGCAATATGGCC
>JBIIOB010000003.1:0-15825 GCA_044337125.1 Bacteroidia bacterium | reverse complement strand
CTTCCAGAATCTGAATTATCTTCTTTGTTAGATGAATCATTTGATGTAATTTCAATGTGGCATGTGCTAGAACATGTTCCAAATCTTAATGGGCGTGTTCAGGAATTAAAGCGGTTATTAAAGCCAAATGGATTAATTATTATTGCAGTTCCAAATTGTAATTCCCTTGATGCAAAAATATACAAAGAACACTGGGCGGCTTATGATGTTCCTCGACACCTTTATCATTTTACACCAAATGATATAGATTTATTATTCAAGAAGTATGGAATGAAAGTGTTCCGCATTTTACCAATGATATTCGATTCGTTTTATGTATCCATGCTGAGCGAAAAGATTAAAACCGGCAAAACAAATATTATACGTTCCACGTGGAACGGATTCAGATCAAACTTGTCTGCACTTAAATCTGGTAAAACTTCTTCAAGTCAAATTTATCTAATTCGCAAATAAATAAGGTTTATTCCTTTTAATATAGCCACTCCATTTGGAGTGGCTTTTTTTGTTTTTATACCTTTCTGTTTTTGATATGTTCCACATGGAACATAATCTGTATTTCTATAAACAAATTGAAAAAGAAAGGGAATTTAAAAATGCTGATATTCGATGATCAAAAAAAATTCTTAAGATATTGGTATGGCAATTATATTTATCATGAAATAATTTCATGGAATTTTGAAATTGAATTCAATAAAAAAAGTGGAACAGAAATCAAATCGGAAATAAAAATATAGAAAGCAGATTAAAGTTTAATCGTTTAAAAAGAGAACTAAATTCAACCCTAAAATTTAATTAGTTTAATCTAGTTTGGATGTAAATTAGTGGAATTTTAATTCCTTAAAAAAAGAAATGGAAATTATTTTTTCTGAAAAAATGAATTTGTTATTGCCTCAGCTATTTAATCAAAAAAATGAATTTGATTTTTTAAGAAAAATAGAAATATAAGAAAAATGGATTTGTTTAAGACAAAGCTTTAAAAAATGACAAGAAAACGGCAAATAAAGGGAAATAGTTTATTAATACAGCTCTGGAGTATTGCGGTTCAAAAACCAGGAGAAAGTGTCTTAAATCGAAGATTTTTGGCGTCCTCTGAGAGTCAATAAGCACAGTGCTTAGAGCGGATTTAATCAAAAATTTGATCAAAAAAGTAGATATTTTCGAAAGGAAGATTATTTTTGAGCAAAATCTGAAATTTTTATGCGAGGACTTTGGACCATCATTTTACTTATCCTATCCAACACATTTATGACATTTGCTTGGTATGGTCATTTGAAATTCAAAGAAATGAAATGGTTCGAAAACCTTGGATTTATTTCCATCGTTTTGATCAGCTGGGGAATCGCGCTTTTCGAGTACTTTTTTCAAGTGCCAGCAAATCGTTTAGGGTACAAAGAGAATGGCGGGCCCTTTAGTTTGGTGGAATTGAAAGTGATACAAGAGGCTATAACATTAGTTGTTTTTGTTGGTTTTACGCTCCTGTTTTTTAAAAACGAAACACTCAAATGGAACCATTTTGTTGGTTTTTTGTTTCTCATTGCAGCAGTGTATTTTATATTCAAAAAGTAGTAAAATGAATAGCAAACGGATATTTACGAACGAAAAAATTTAATTAATTCAATAATTTAAAAATCAAAAAAAATAAAATGGATATTTCACACATCTTAAATCACCTGGGCGAAGACCGCGAGGAATACTACGGATCGGTAGCTCCACCAATTTTTCAATCATCCAATTTTGCGTTTAAAACCGTTGCAGAAATGCGCGAAAAATTAACCAAAGAGCTTGAAAATCCATTTTATACAAGAGGTTATAACCCAACAGTAGCAACACTTCGAAAGAAAGTTGCTGCATTGGAAGGTGCGGAAGACGCACTTGTTTTTTCGAGTGGAAGCGCTGCTGTAGCGGCAGCTGTAATGAGCGTAGTAAAGGCGGGAGACCATGTTGTGTGTGTTAAAAAACCATACAGCTGGACCAACAATTTAATTACCAAATACCTTTCAAAATATGGCGTTACACACACATTTGTAGATGGCGGAGATGCCCAAAATTTTGAAAAAGCAATTCAAGCGAACACCAAATTGATTTACTTGGAAAGCCCAAATTCATTGACTTTTGAGATGCAAGACATTGAAGCGGTTGCTAAAATTGCAAAGGCGAAAGGGGTAACCACCATCATAGACAACAGTTATAACTCACCACTGAACCAAAACCCACTAAAAATGGGGATTGACATCGTGGTGTATTCTGGTACAAAATACATCAGTGGGCATAGCGATGTGGTGTGTGGTGTGGTTTGCACAACGCACGAGCGAATTATGAAGATGTTTGCTGAGGAATACATGACCATTGGTAGCATTATTTCACCACAGGACGCAGGCTTAATTTTACGCGGTTTAAGAACACTTGAGCTTAGAGTGAATAAAAGTGCCGAGTCGGCAAAAAAAGTGGCCGATTTCGCAGAAAACCACCCTAAAATCAAATCTGTATACTACCCATTCTCCTCCAAAAATCCTCAACTTGCCTTGGCTAAAAAGCAAATGAAACAAGGTGGAGGGTTGCTTTCCATTGTTTTGGATGTGAATGATGAAAAGCAAATGGAAGTGTTTTGTGATAATCTAAAGCGTTTTTTAATGGCTACCTCTTGGGGTGGCTACGAATCCTTGGTGTTTCCGTTGTGCGCATTAGCAGCAAGCAAAAGCTTTGAAAATCCGCTTCCTTGGAACATGGTGCGCTTGTACATTGGTCTGGAAGATGCGGATTTGCTGATAGAAGATTTAAAACAAGCATTGGATAAAATCTAAATGAACCTTCCAAACGGCTCTGTAATAAAAGATTTTGGCAAAAAATTTTTAAAGAAATTTTTCATTGTCAACGGTGTTTTGTTTGCCTTGTTGCTGTTTTTAAGTTTTACTGATTTGCCTTATTACGCCTATCATTGGCTGGGTACATCGAGCCCCAAATTAAAAAAACAACCCGAATTAATTGTGTTATTAGGAGGAAGCGGAATGCCAAGTCCTGATGGATTAATTCGTTGTTATTTCACCGCTAAAGTAGCAACAAAATACCCTTCTGCAGAGATTATAATTGCTCTCCCGTTTAATGAAATAGACAGCTTGCGCCAATTAAGTTTAATGGCACATGAGCTGGTTTTGCGAGGGGTGGACACTTCAAGAATCCATTTTGAACCTATTGGATTTAATACGCATTCACAAGCAGAAAACATCGCAAAGCGTTATGAAAAAAGGAAAACAAGCTTATCGGTGTTAGTTGTAACCTCTCCCGAACACACTTACCGAGCCGTTAAAACCTTTGCTGCTGTTGGGTTTAAACAAGTAGGAGGTGAGCCCACATTCGAAAACCCGGTAGACGAAAGCAAGGTGAAGGACCTTGAAAACACAAACGATACGCGAGTAAAAAGCCTTTCTTTGCGATATAACATGTGGAGTTATTTGAATTATGAACTCCTGGTGTTGCGCGAATATGCGGCCATTTCCTATTATTGGCTAAAAGGCTGGATATAAAAAAAGGGCGCAAATGAGCGCCCTTTTTCATTTTGTTGGGGATGATGTTTATTTTTGAATTACAATTTTTCTTGTTGCAACGCCTTCTGATCCTGCAATTTTCACAAAATAGATTCCGCTATAAAGGATTTGTGTATCAAAATAAGCGATAGTTTTTCCTTGGTAAATAATGCTTTTTTGAACCAACTTTCCTGTAGCATCAAACAATTCCACATTTAAGTTTTCTTTGTTGATTCCGTTGATTTGCACAGCAACAAAATCATTTGCTGGATTTGGGTAAACATTCACTTCAAATAAATCATTTTGAACATCCGAAATGCTTGTTGTTGGTGCCGCATAGGTTGTTACACTTTCTGAAATAGAAGTAACTTTTGCTGCTGTTTTTACTCCATAAAAAGTTGGTCCAACCGCATACGGATAAGCAGAATTCCAATTAGCATCAACTGTAGCAAAGTAGCAATAAATACCAGCAGGATATTCTGGTGTAACGCAAAAACGACCATTGTGTTCATCTAAATAATCAGACGCAACAGGTGCTGTGTATTGGTAGTCTTCACGGAAATAACCCAAAGGATAGGTTACGCTTACCGCAGGACCAGCAGTAACACTAGCGCCAGTGTAATAAGTAGTTCTTGTTGTAATATTTCTAAGTGTCCAGCTTGATTTTATTCGAACAATTCCGCCAGTACCATCGGCATTTTTATAACCGTATGCTCCGTAAATCGGAAAGCCATCGTATGCAAAACCGATTAATGGCGAGTGTTGTGTGCTATCGATTACATACAAACCATCCGCATCGTAAAGTGTACAAATGTTTGAAAGCACTGTTAAATCTAATTTATAGGCGCTTGGGTTTTGGTGATGATGATAATTTCCCATTGCAGGATGTCCTTTCGAACAATCAAATCCAGCTCTTTCTGCAACAACAGCGTCTCGGTTCCAAACACCATCTCCGGTGCAAGGGGGCGCTATTGGGCCACCACAGAGACTGCTTGTTGAGTTTTTCCAAGATACTCCATCTCTGTAATCGAATAAGGCAACACCATTTACAAAAACACCAATATTACCACCTGTTGTAGCAGTAGGCGTTCCTGTATTTTGTACCGGATTTAATGGAAATTTGAAGATTGCGTTTTGGTCGATCGCTAATGATGGATTACCATCCAGGAAGGGGCCTGTGGTATAAGTAGGAATTCCGTTTGTTGTAACATATACCGAAGAAGCCGAATACTGAACCGTTTGTATGTTTGCTAATACATTATCGTTAATTGCTGTAGAGTTACCGCTAACATAGTGGCTTCCCATTATTGTTGAGTTCTGCATCCACTCCAAGATGGCAGGATTTGTTTGAGCGAAGCCCAATGAGCCGCCAATTAAAAGTGAAAAAAGGGTGCTTTTTAGTTTCATTGTAGGGTTTTTATAGTGTTGATTAAGATTATAGACGCTGAACCTTTTTTAATCCTTCGTTGGGTCTAAAAAAAGATTTTTTGGATAGGAAAAATTTGGATTAAATAAAAAAGAGCGGTCGGTGAGCGTTAATAAAAAAGCAATGATGTCAACACGCTCATTAGCGTTTAAAGTTATTTGACCTTGTAATTCCTTTGAAAGACTTGTGTTGTGTACAATCCCTGTTGTGTAGTGTTTAAGCACTTCTGAGAGTTTTTTAAATCTACCATCATGCATGTAGGGATATGAAAATTCAATGTTTCGAAGACTGGGTACTTTAAATTTTAAGGAATCTTTTATGTTTTTTGTAATTCCGAAACGCCCATAATCATTAAGCGTTGTGTCAATGGGCAACCCATTGGATTTAAATTCATTGTTTGTGAATAACGGTTCGGTATGACAAGAGCCACAGTTTTTTTTAAACAACAGATAGCCGTTGTTTTCTTGTGTCGTAAACACCGTTTCTTTTCGCATTACACTGTCGTATTTTGAGTTGTGGGACACTAACGTTAGCATAAATTGTGAAAGCGCTTTAAGCGTATGCTCTCCTGTAATTAATGAGTCGCCAAACGCCTTGTAAAATAATTTAGGATAATGTTTTGTAGCCTGCAACTTTTTTACAACATTCGAAATGTTTTCGTCCATCTCTACAGGATTGGCAATAGGAGCAAGGGCTTGCACATCTAGGTGGTTTACCGCCCCATCCCACATAAACAATTTTTGCCAAGCTAAATTCATTAATGCGGGTGAGTTTCGTGTGCCGATCTTATCTTCAATTCCATGGCTTAATGCATGGTCAACATGTGTAAATGCGGTGTATTGAGAGTGGCAGTTGGCACAAGAAACAATGTTATTTCTGGAAAGCTGTGGTTCGTAAAAAAGCACTCTTCCAAGCTCAATCGTATTTTCATTTAACGGGTTTTTAGAAAAATCGTAAACAGGTTTCGGCCAACCATTCGGAACAATAAAAGGCTTTTCGGTTGCCAATTGAAAAGCAAACAAAACAAAACAAAAACAGAAAAAAAGTACTGTTTTTATTTTCATGGATTGATGATCTTAAATGATTTAATGGCTTGTTCAGAAAGCAATACCGCCTGGTTGTTGGGTGACATGATTTGGTTTTGTTTTGACAAATCAATGGAAGAAAGAAATTGATTGAGATCAAAAACAACAACAATGTTCTTTTGGTTAGTAGACTTTAAAAGGGCCGTTTTTAAGCAATTGAATGGGGGTTGGTAACCACCAAGATGAAATTCAAAAGCATTGTTACGTGTTGGACAAATGGTGCTTTTTCCTTCCAGTTTAAAGTTGATATAGCCGCTTTGCCAGGTCCAATACATTCCTTTGGTTGGATCAAGGTCTCCGCCCATAGCGCCAGAAACATTTGTTATGCTATCTATTCCGAGATTAAATGAGACTTCATCGTAAGAGATGTTTTTGTTTTTAATTGTAAGTGTTTGTGAGCTTTTGTTGGAAGCATCAATCAGATGAAAACTGTTTTTTTCTTGAAGAACAACAGTGCCGTTTTTAAAAAAACAAATATTGGAAACATAGAATCGAAGCGCATCAATTTGTAAATGATAAGAATCGTTTGTAATAAAGGACGAGTCGCTTAAATCAACCGTTTTTTCCTTGTAACGAATAACGAACGAAACGTTAATTGTAGAGTCGTTTTGGGCCCCAACAATAGAAATAGCGCTAAAAATAAAAAAGAGAACGATGCCAATTTTCTTCATTATTCTGGTCGTTTTGGCGGATGCGGTGGCGCAAAAAGGGCTGCGATTTCTTTGCTTAGTTTTTCAAATGCCACCAATTGTTCGGGCTTACACAGGTTCTTAATGTCTTGAAAATGTTTGTAGTGAATGTTTTCAATGTTTTGTTGAATGGCGCCAATTTCGTTTATGATATCGTCTTTTGTTGTAGCACTAGAATCTAAAAGCGTTGAATACAATTTGTTTTTTAATACAACAATTTGTTCTTGTGATTTGTCTATTTCGCCACGATGCCATTGGATTAGTAATTCGTATTGTTTGATTTGTCTTTCATCAAAATCAAGTTTTTTTATAATAATGTTTCGTGGTCCGCCATTCGGTCCCGGCCCACCATGTTTTGGTTTGTTTGATAATAAAAACCATAACAAAGTAATGTTTGCTAAAAGCAAACCAACAGATAGAATACTAAGAAGTCGAACTTTATTCATGTGTATATAAATCGTTATTAGGCATTAAACTCATTGATTCGGCAACACTTGAAACACTGTTGTTTTGTTTTGTTTTATAAACAAGCGCTCCTGCATTAAAAACAACAATAAATATAAAGGAAAGGCTAAGTGCAAAGGCAAATCTTTTAGGCAAAACGGTTGAATACGTGTTTTCAATTTTTTGTTGAATACGCGTAAATAAAAACGTTGGAGCTTCTACCGCCTGAATCTTTTTATGTAATTGATCAATATTCATTTTTCTTTTGTTAAAGTGTTTGACGAGATTCTTTTTTTTATCCTTCGTTTGGGTTTAATTTTTTTGAAAGATTTGTTTTGGCTCGTTGTATTAATGACTCTATTGCTTTAGGACTTGTATTCATTATTTCAGCAACTTCAGCTTGTGTTTTGTTTTCTATTTTATGAAGTATAAGTGCAGTTTTTTGATTGTCGGGCAAATCATTAATGTGCTTAAAAATAGCCGCAATTGATTCTTTGTCTTCTAATTGAACACCAGGGTGATTAAATGTTGGTTGATCGTGTTTTAAATCGCTGCTATTATCAAAAAAAAGCGAGGTTAAAAAAGCAAACCGTTTTTTCCGCTGTTTGGATTTAATGTGATCGAGCGATTTGTTAATTGTAATACGGTAAATCCACGTTTTAAGGGTTGATTCCCCCTTGAATGAGGAAAAGGATTGGTGGACAGAAACAAACACGTCCTGAGTAATTTCCTCGGCATCCTCCGTGTTTTGAACATACTGAAGCGCAAGGTTAAAAACCATGCTTGCGTGAATGTTGTATAATTCTTCGAATGTCAAATTTTGCGGTTGTGTAACGAAAGATAGGTAATAAGTTTGCTTTGAAAACAAAAGACAAAAGAAATGTTAAAAGGTTTAATTTCCAATTATGTTTATAGTCTTTTGGTTTTCAGTTAGATGTGTTTTGATGGGCCCTCCCAAACCAAATTTCGCTTAAATTTAGTTTGTTGGTCTTGATTAAATTCAACTATACTTGCGGCCTTAAATAAAAAAACAAATTGAAAAAAGAAATTCTTCTATACAGCCTTTTCCTCTTTTTTAATTCGTTGTTGGTGCATAGTCAAGACGCCCATCCCTCTTTTGAGCAATATACTGTTGAGGACGGTTTGGCTAGCTCTGTAATCTATCAAGTAAAACAAGATTCAAAAGGATACATTTGGTTTGCAACTGGAAATGGTGTAAGTCGTTTCAATGGATATGAATTTGAAAACTTTTCAATGAGCAATGGCCTGCCCGACAATACCGTGTTTGAGGTGGTTGAAGATTTTGAAGAGCGAATTTGGTTTGTTCCTATTTCATGTAAACTCAGCTATTATTACAAAGGAAAAATATATCCATTCAAATACAACGATGAATTACAGAAACAAATTAACGGGCGAATAAAAACATCTTTTTGTGTAAACAAGGAAGGAACCCTTTTTTTAGGAGTTGGAACGGATGGTATTTATGAAGTCACAAAAGATGGTAAAATTTCGCACCGAATAGAAAAAGAAGAAAGCAAAAACAGTGCAGTTATAACAGAACCCGTAAAAGGGAATTACATTTATTCAAACAATCGTTTTCGAGAAAAATATTCGGTTTTGTTTGATACCGAATTGATAAAAGGGGAAATGCTTTTTAATGAAGACATGAGCCCTCTTCCCAATAACGCAAGGGTAATAAAAACGCAGAGCAATAAAATTTTAATTTCTTATTTCAATAAGCTCTTTATTGTTTCTGGAAAAGAGAGCTATCAAGTAGAGCAATTTCCTAGTCGAATAAATTCAATTTATGAAGATGGCGATGGGGACCTTTGGGTGGGTTTGTATTTGGGTGGTGTTTTTTTTGTGCCAGACTATGATTTTTCAAAGAAAAAAAACTACCTCTTAGACATTTCTGTTAATGGAATTATTCAAGACAAAGAAAAGGGCTTTTGGTTTGGGACAGAAGGAAGTGCGGTTTATTACAGCCCCTCAAAACAATTATTAAATTACGATAAAGATGCAAAGCTTAAAGATAACAGAACAAACTGTTTAACAACAGATGGCAACTCCCTTTATGTTGGACTTGAAGGAGGTTTTGTTCACAAAATTGACGCTTCCGGAGAAATAAAAACGTTTGATTGTAATAAAAAAGGAGAGTATCCAAATGGTGTTTCTGCAATGTTTTATGATAAAGAGAATGACGCCTTGTTTATTTCAGGAAACCTAAAAAGCTTAGCGCTTAAAAAAGAAAAGGTTTTATCATCCGAAATAATAAAATTTAGGAGCATTCAAAAAGACGAAAGCGGTACATATTGGTTAGCGTGTTCCTATGGTTTAGGAAAAATTGAAAAGAAAAAACCACTAGAAATCTTATTTCAAAAAGAAAAAGACTTAAAGAGAATCTATACACTTTTGTGGGATAAAAATCAACGCCTGCTTTTTGCTGCAATTGATGGATTATGGAGGTTTGACCCAAAAACAGCTATCAGCGAATATTTGGGAAACAAAGATTCACTTTTAAAAATCCGTATGTTGGACCTAAAATATATGTCCGATAACAAGTTGGTTATTGCAACCAAGGGTTCGGGGGTATTGATTTATGACGAGAGTCGTGTTTACCAAATAAACGAAGAAAAAGGCTTGTGTGGCGACAATGTTTATAAGGTTTGCACAGACGGAAACACGATCTGGGCGGCAACAAATAAGGGATTAAGTAAAATAATTATTTCAAGAAACGAACCACAACAATATACAATCACAAACTATACAACTTTTGATGGCTTAGCATCAAATGAGATAAACGATGTACTTAAGTTTGATGATAAAATTTGGGTAGCTACAAACAAGGGATTAACCTTTTTTAATCCAAATCAATCTACAAAAACAAGTGTCTCTATTCCGTTGTACATTAACAAGGTTTTGGTTAATGATATAGAGCAATCGGTGGACAACAGTTATCGTTTGGAGCACAACCAAAATAATTTAAAAATTAGTTTTATTGGCCTCGGTTACCGAAATGCAGGAAAGCTAAAATACCGCTATAAAATGCTTGGAATTAATTCGGAATGGAATTATACCGAATCTAGAGAAATACAGTTTACAACGCTTCCTGCTAATGAATATACCTTTGTGTTGTCCGTTTTAAATCCAGACGGAACTTGGAGCAAAAATGAAGAACAAATAAAATTTATCGTTTTGGCGCCCTTTTGGCAAAAGTGGTGGTTTTTTGCTTTTTGTACCGCGCTTGTTTTTTTGATTGTCGTTTTAATAATTCGTTATCGAGTTAACAAAGCTCACAGAGAAGAAGAAAAAAACCTAAGTCTTTACAAGGTTTTAATGGGCTTAAAACTAAAGGCGTTACGCGCTCAAATGAACCCTCATTTTACATTTAATGTGATGAACTCCATTCAACACTTTATTCTGAACAAGGATGAAGAGTCTGCAATTCGCTACCTATCCAAATTTTCGAAGCTTATTCGTGCCATATTAAATAATTCAGAAAAGAATACAATTACCATTTTGGAGGAATTAAAAGTGCTGGAATTGTATTTAGATCTTGAGGCCATGCGCTTTGAACAACGCTTTGATTATGAGATTGTTGTTGACAAAAAGATTGACAAAGAAGCAATAGAAATACCATCGATGTTGATACAACCCTATGTTGAAAATGCCGTGAAACATGGTATTTTACCTTTATCACAAAAGGGAAAAATAATAATAGAGTTAATTCAAATTGAAAAGGTAATAAAGTGCGTCATTATTGATAATGGAGTAGGAAGGGTTAAAGCGAGTGAAACTAAAGAAAGTGATGAGCACAAATCATTCGGAACGAATATAACACAAGAACGCCTAGCCGTTATTAATGAATTGTACAACAGTAAACTATCTGAAACCATTACAGATTTGTATGATGAACACGGTAAGGCAATTGGAACAAGAGTAGAAATTTTTATCCCAATCGATTAATATATGAAAGCAATTATAGTTGAAGATGAAAAGAAAGGCCAGGAAATCCTTTCTTCACTCATTCAGAAATATTGTAAAGAAGTGGAAATTATTGGTGTTGCCGATAATGCCGAAGAAGGGTTTTTATTAATTAATAAATTAAAGCCTGATGTAGTATTTTTAGACATTGAAATGCCCAAAGGAAACGGATTTTACTTATTAGAAAAATTTGACAAAATTAATTTTCAAATCATTTTTACAACCGCTTACGATAACTATGCGATAAAGGCAATTAAATACCACGCATTGGATTATTTGCTAAAACCAATTGATATTGATGAGCTAAAGCAAGCCGTTGAGAATGTGAAAAAGGCATTATTAAAGCCAGACAATACAAAGTACATCGACTTTTTAGCAACACGCAAATTAGACTTTGAAAACCGATTGGGCTTACCTGTAAAAGATGGAATTTTATACGTTCAGGTTGCAGATATTATTCGGATAGAGTCGGATGGAAGTTATTCAACTATTTATCTGACTGCTTCTCAAAAGCATGTTGTTTCCAAAAATCTTAAAGAATATGAAGATGTGCTTCCTGTTAAAGAATTTTTTAGGGTGCACAAATCCCATTTAATTAATATTAAGAAAGTTAAAAAGTATGTTCGTCAGGATGGTTATTTTGTTGAAATGGAAGACGGAAGCCAAGTAGAGATAGCCCGAAGAAAGAAGGACGAGTTTTTACAGACCATGAACTTACAGTAAAAAACAGTATATATTTAAATTAAAAAACAACCAGCGGTTTGCCGTTGGTTGTTTTTTTTTAACCGATGGTTGACTCAAACCCTCCGAAGGTACATGTGTGCTTTTTTTGGTTGAGAATTGCCACACATTTGTCCCGTCAAACAAAAAGAATTAAAAATAAATTAATAATTAACCTTAAAAACCAAAAATCAAAAAAATGAAAAAACAAACGATTATTGTTGCTGCAGCCATTGCTGTTGTATCAAGTTTAGGATTAACATCATGTAAAAAAGAAACATTAACACCAGATGCAGCTGTGTCTACACCAAGTGTTGAACAATCAGAGGAGCCAGGAAGAACTCCAACTTATTATTCTGGAATTGTTTCAAACAACGGATACCCTGCAAACGGACAAACAGAAATGGGTTATTATTCAACGAACTCTTATTTTGGTCAATCAGCGCCTATTATGCAAGCTTTTGGAGGGCTAACAACGTCAACAATTAAAGGCTGTGCAGCAACAAAACAATTAATTGTTATTGCTTATAAAGCAGCAGATGGTGTAACATATTTAAATTTTGTTCAAACAGGAATTGCATACCCAACACCAACAACAGGGCAAGATATTCCAGTGTTATTAAATGGTTCAACCATATTTAATTATCCAATCGAGGAGATTGAGGTAGATCCAATTTCTAAAGACGTATATGCTATTGCAAGAGTTGGAAATGCAATTAAATTGTACCGTATTGATGGTATCAATAGTGCATCACCTGGAACAGCTGTATTAATGACTTATCCTGCAAACAACAATAATATTTTTGGCAATCCATTAGGAAATGGTTACAAATGGGGTTCACTTGCATTTGTTCCTAACGGTAATGGTACAAACAGATTGGTGTTTGCTTCTGAGTCAACGGTATATGCTTCTTTAGGAATTGTTACTTGGCATTTCAATATTTCTGGAACAGCTTTAACAATTTTATCTTCACAAAACAGAACTTATAGTGCAGGAACATCAGGAATTGCTGCAGGAACAGGTTTAAACACTGTTTATTTCAATGGAAAATATGCTGTAGCACGAAACAATGGTAATTTGTATGAGTTGAATTTAACAGCAAACAATTTGCCTGCAACACAACTTACAACAATTCCAATGCAAAATTCGAACGATTTTGGTCACTGGACGAACCAATAGTTTAAAGGGTTAGTATAAAAAAGCCTCGAGGATTTATTCTCGAGGCTTTTGTTTTTAAAATTATTGAGGTCTGTAAATTTGATATTTTCCTTTAGAAAGGTGATTTAGGTTAATATCAGAAAGAATTACAAAGCGTTTGCCATTTGAATTTTGTTCGGCTATGGTGTATTCGCCTTTATTTAGCACCTTATAAATGATTGCGGTGTGTTTTGGGAAGCTTTTCCAGCTTTTGTCGGGATAAGTTAGTTTCACTCCTTCCAGTTGGATTATATCGCCAGGAAACACGGTTTCTTTTTTGTCGTTTATTTCTTTCCCAAATTCATACGGGCTTTCCCATTTAGCCGAAACCTCGTTCAGTGCGCTTGCTGCCAAATCCCAACACTCACCTTTTCCCACCTTTTTACCCATTTGTTTATCGCAAAAAGCAACAATTTTTTTATTGATTTCGGGCAGCTGTTCGTTTGTTTGATTGGTATACACAAAAGCGAAACTTGTTGCAAAAAGAAGAATGATTTTCATCGCTAATTTTTTGAGGGTTTATAGAACGGCAAAAACGCAAGCCCTTTTTAACGCAAAAACAAAGGCATTTATTTTATCATCACTCCTTTTTTATTAATATAGGGAACAAGAATAAAATTTTCTTCTTTGATTGTTTCGGGAAGGAAAATGTATTTTTTATCATACATCACATTGTCTTGAAAAAAGCTAACCCAATATTCGTTGTTTAAGCCAAAAACAGATTCGTCAATTGGCTCGATCTTAGAAAAACTTTTTGCTTTTACTACATCTAAAAAATGGCGCAGGGTAGACGTTTTTACCTCTTCTCCGTTGTGCAGCCCATAACCATGAGAAGTTGACAAAACGCCTTCAATGTCTTGTTTTTTTAAATTAATTAAATAGACATTCCAAATTTTTTCTGCAAGCTCATTCTCCTCTTGAACAACAGCAACGGCAACATCTTCAACAATGGGAAGGGCAATATCTTTTTTCATAAATGAATTTAAAAAATTAATAAACGATTTTAGTTACCGTACATTTCTAGTGCAGCATCTAAATAATACATTACATCTTTTGGTGTTTCATTGCCTGTTGGTTTTTCTCTCTTTTTGCCCAATCTAACAACAACCATTTTTTTATCAGGAATACATAAAATATATTGCCCAAGTATACCGCGAGCATAAAAAATGTTCTTCATTTTATAATCCGGAATCAACCACCAAGCATATCCATAGCGCTGATTGCGGCCTCCTTCATCAGCTAAATCTGCCGGAATAATTGAGTTCATTACAAATTCTTGGTTGATTAATTGGTTTCCATTCCATTTGCCAGAATCTAAATAAAGTTGTCCAATACGCGCAAAATCAGACGCATTTGAATTAAAGCAACAATATGCTTTTTCCATTCCGTCTTTATGGTCAAGGCTCCATTGTGCTGCATTTTTAGCGCCTAGTGGTTTCCACAATTTCTCTGACATGTATTCGCTTAAGGTTTTTCCTGTTGCTTTTTCTATAATCATTCCCAAAAGCTCAGAGTTTCCGCTTAAGTATTTAAATGTCTTTCCTGGTTCATCTTGAGCGTCATAACCAAGCGTTAATTCTATTATTTCGCTGCCATAATAAGCTTGTGCAGGATAGGCGAGTGGGTTTACATAGTCTTCATCAAAGTTAATTCCAGAGCTCATGGTTAACAAATGTTTGATAGTAATGGTGGCGTTTTTTCCCTCTTTAAACTTAGGAATAAAATCTCCGACAGGTTGGTCAAGGTTTTTGATTTTTCCTTCGTCTATTGCCGCGCCAATTAAAATTCCCACAAAGGTTTTTGCCATTGAAAAAGAGTTGCTGTAAGAGTCGGCATCATAACCATCCCAATATTGTTCATGAACAATAGAGTCGTTTTTAATAATTACATAAGCTACTGTGCCTAAATCACTAAAGTTTTTCTCAAACTTTGCGGGAATATTTGCTGAATTGTAACGCGTTGATTTTTTCCAAGAAAGGTAATTTCCAGCTTTTACTTCTCGGTTTTCGAAAATATGATACTCGTCAATGCTTGGTCCTGGTCGGCCTTTCAAATAGGTATTTGCAATTCCTTTGTATAAATAGGTTTTGCCCGAAACAAGGATAGCGATGTTCAATATTACCAAAATGATTAAAAACCATTTTCCGATTTTTTTGAGAATTTTCATGCAGAATATTTTATAACTCAAAAATACACCAATTATTGAAATAAAAAACGCCTCGTCCATTATTGGACGAGGCGTTTTTGGGATTTAGTTTTTATTATTTAGTAATCACTAATTTTTGAACTACATTTTTGTTTTCTGTTTTAACAGTAATGAAATATGTTCCAGCATTAATGTTTTCAGTGTTTAAAGAAACAATTTGTCCTTGAGCAACATTTTGAACTGTTGACGAAGAAACGGTTCTTCCTGTTACGTCTGAAATTGTAATGATTGAGCCACTAGAAACCGCAGCATCAAATCTTACATTTACTTGACCATTTGCAGGGTTTGGATACACAGCAATTGTGTTGTCGATACTTGCATTATTAATTCCTGTTACAGGATTAATTGCAGCAGTAACGGTATCGCGAACGCTTGTACAAGCTACAGACGGCCCTTCGATTTTAATATCATAGAAATAATAGTAAACCGTAGTTCCTTGGTTTGAACCAGTTAATGTTACATATCCATTTAATACATATGGATAAGCAGCGCCTTGGTTGCTTCTAAATAATTTTGGAGCAACAGAACCAAAGTTTGTTTGGTTAACGGTTT
>JBIIOB010000145.1:0-5818 GCA_044337125.1 Bacteroidia bacterium | reverse complement strand
GCATTCGGAGCATCAACCAGTAAAAAGTCCATCAACAAACAGTTTGCAACATTTGTTGCCAATCAGTTGGAGGGAAAAACTGTTGATGTATTAGACTTAAATGATTTTCCATTACCCCTTTTTTCGGTCGATTTAGAAGCCGAAAGTGGCCACCCAACAATCATTACAGATTTTATTAAAAAGCTCGAACGTGCCGATTTAATTGTTATTTCAATGGCCGAACACAATGGTGGTTATACAGCTGCTTTTAAAAATTTATTCGATTGGACATCGCGAGTAAAAGCAAATGTATTCGAAAATAAAAAGTTGTTCCTTGTTGCAACCTCTCCGGGGGCTCGTGGTGGGGCCTCCTAATTAGAAGCTGCTGTGAATCGTTTTCCACGCCATGGTGCTGAAATCATCGGGCGGTTTTCATTACCTAAATTCAACGAAAATTTTAATTCCGAAAAAGGAATTTTAAACGATGAATTAAAGGCTTCGTTTTTACAGGAACTCGATAGTGTTAATTCAAAATTATAATTAATTGATGACGAACAATGTCGAAATAAACACTCCCCGATTATTGCTCAAAGGCATTACTCCTGCCCTCATCAACGAGCTCTTTAAAACCAAAAGCAAAGAAGAATTGCTCTTGTTTTTTAATCTTGATGAACCTAGTTACGAGCGTTTAAAAGAAATGAACGAAGCGGGAATGGAGAGTTTTAGAGTTTCATTATTTTACTTTCTTTTGCTCGACAAAACAAGCGGAAAAGTTATTGGTGAATGTGGTTTTCATTCCTGGAACAAGGCACACCACCGAGCGGAATTGTATTACCACCTTAAAAGCGATTCAGATAAACAAAAAGGATTTATGACAGAAGCCGTAAAAGAGGTTCTTAATTTCGGTTATAATGAGCTACAATTGCATCGTGTGCAAGCATTGGTTGCTAGCGATAACGTTCCATCCATAAAGCTGTTAGAACGTTTTAAATTTACCAAAGAAGGCACTAAGCGTGAAGACTATTTGGTAAATGGTAAAATGGAAGATTCAGAATGTTATTCATTACTCAAACACGAGTGGGAATCAACGAAATAAAACATCGCCATTCATCAATCAACATTCAACATTCCCTTCTACTTCATCCCCTTCCGCTCTCTCCAAATTTGGTTAAACGATTTAGGCGCCACTTGTGGTAAATCTCTGCGTTCGCCCCATTGTTTTTTAAAGAATTGTTTTAGCATAAAGTTTTTCAACTTTGCTCCACCTTTGTCCATTTTACTGCGTTTTAGCATCGCACCTTTCCAGAAAAACCAAACCCAATTTTCGGTTTTTGTACTCAATCCTTTTTTAATAAAGTCGGCACGATTCAGCAGCAACAATTTGTGAATGTCAATCTTTACAGGACATACATCCGTACATTTTCCGCAGAGCGTAGATGCAAAACTTAAATGCTTGTATTCGTTTGTGTCTTTTAAATAAGGTGTAATTACAGAACCTATTGGTCCGCTATACGTGGTTCCATAACTATGTCCGCCCACTGTTTGGTAAACCGGACAAGCATTTAAACAGGCGCCACAACGAATGCACGAAAGTGCTCTGCGTTGTTCCGTTTCTGCTAATAAGTTTGTTCTTCCATTGTCCAATAAAATCACAATCATTTCATCTGGACCATCTACCTCACCTGCTTGTTTTGGACCGCTATAAATGGTGTTATACACTGTCATTTGCTGTCCTGTGCCGTGCGTTGCTAAAAGTGGCCAAAACAATTCTAAATCGTTTATAGAAGGCACTACTTTTTCGATGCCCACAATCACAATTTGTACTTTTGGAAAAGACATGGAAAGCACACCATTTCCTTCATTTTCGGTAACTGCAATTGCACCTGCATCGGCAATAATAAAATTTGCTCCACTTACACCAACCTCTGCTTTGCTATATTTTTCGCGCAATTGAAGACGCACATAGGTTGTTATTTGTTCGGGTGTCCAATCAAGTGGTGTTTGTTTTTTCTCATGAAATGTTTTTGCAACATCTTCTTTTGAAAGGTGCATTGCTGGCGTTACAATGTGGTAAGGCGCTTCGTTACGCATCTGTACAATGTATTCACCCAAATCGGTTTCTATGCTTTCTATTCCCGCCTCTTTTAGTTCATCGTTAAAATCAATTTCTTCGGTAGTCATCGACTTTGCTTTTACCACGGTTTTGGCATTTGCCTTTTTCATGATTTGCAAACTCTCTTTTATCGCTTCTTCCGCATCCTGCGCCCATATTACCTTTCCTCCTCTTCTAATAAAATTCGCTTCAAACTCTATCAAGTATTTTTCAAGATTGTCAACCGCCTTTTGCTTGCGCTCAGCTGCTCTTGTGCGGGCCAATTCTAAATTCGAAAATTGCTCTTTTCCTTCCAACACTTTTTTATCGTATTGAGCAATATTGAAATTAATCGTTTTGCGGTGATCCGCATAAAACGCCTTTATTTCCGATGCTTCTAAAAATGCTTCTAATGCTTTTGACATACTTTTTTGTTTTTACAATCGACAAGCAGCACTCTTTTTATTTTTTGTTGCTGTCTACTTTTATGCGTGCTGTTCTATTCGCTAATTCCCATGCAGTGAAAAATACCAAACGGGTAATTTTTTCCATTTTATTAAAATCTATTTTCGCTACTTCGTCTGTTTCCTTGTGATAATCGGAATGTACACCATTAAAATAAAAAATTACAGGAATGCCGTTTTTTGCGAAGTTGTAATGATCTGATCGGTAATAAAAACGGTTCTTATCCTTTTCATCGTTGAAGGTATAATCCAACTCTAAATTGCTGTATGTTTTGTTTGCGTTTTCGCTTATTTGGTGAAGCTCCGAGCTCAATTTATCAGAACCTATTAAATACACATAATTGGAGTTGTTAGCGTGTTTTTCGTCTAAGCGACCAATCATGTCAATGTTTAAATCACACACGGTGTTCTTAAGCGGAAACTCTGGGTTTTCGGTATAATAAGCTGAGCCCAACAATCCTTTTTCTTCACCCGAAACGGTCATGAACAACATGCTTCTGCGCGGACCGTGTCCTTCTTTTTTTGCTTTTGCAAACGCCTCTGCAAGCTCAATAACGGCTACCGTTCCCGAACCATCATCATCTGCACCATTAAACACCACATCGCCTTCTTTTCCTAAATGATCGTAATGGGCAGTAATTACAATCAACTCCTCTTTTAAATCGCTTCCTTCTACATAGCCCAAAACATTTTCAGCAAGCACTTTTTCCGTAAGATTTTTAATTACTATACTTAATTCGGCTTTTGCTTTTAGTGCTTGTGGTTTCTCGGTTTTACTAATGTTTGCTTTTAAATCTTCTACCTTTTTTTTCTTCAATATCGTGTTTGCTACTTCCGTAGAAATATAAATAACAGGCATTTCGGTTCCCGAATTGTCGAGCTTTAATGAGCTTGATTCCAAGCGGTGTTTATTTTTTTCTACATTTTTTGGAACATCGTCAACCACTACCAATAAAAGCTTTGCGCCTTGTTCGCGTGCTTTTTGAATTTTATTTTTGTAATAGGTGGTCCACAACGATGCTTCTTTTGTTCCACTAATAATTGATGTTCCATCTTGTTTATAGGGTTCTCCACTCAATATCATAACCACCTTATCCTTCACGTTATTATTCGCATAGTCGTTGTAATTTTTCTCTTCTATTCCATATCCCAAAAACACAACCTCTTTTGCATCGATAGTTTGTTCGCTCAATCCTGGAAAATGATAAAAATCTTTTTTTGCTTCCAGAAATCTTCCTTTTAGCTTTATTTCTGCGGCTTTGGGCAGCACCATTTGCAGTGAATAGGTTTGGTAATAGGTGTCTTCTTTGTAAGGAGGTATGCCGAATGATTTGAACTGACCTTGAATATAATCGGCCGCTAATTTTTGACCTTGTTTACCCGTTTCTCTACCCTCAAAAGCATCAGAAGCAATTACTGTCAAATGTGTCTCCAGCGCATCTGCTGTAATTATTTTCGAGTAACGTACTGCTGTGGTGTCTTTTTGTGCAAATACACTTATTGATAAGAATAGCGCAACAAATGATAATCGCATCATATTTAAAGGGTTTCTGTATGGTCTTCTGTTTAGCATCCAGCACTTATTTTATTAACTCTATCGGTGTGTCTTCCGCCTTCGAACGCAGTTGAATAGAAAATGTCTACACATTTCTTTGCTTCTTCTTCGGTGATGTATCGTGCTGGTAGTGTTAAAATATTTGCATCGTTATGCAAGCGTGCCAATTCTGCAATTTCGGCATTCCAGCAAAGTGCCGAGCGAATACCTTTGTGTTTATTGGCTGTCATGTTTATTCCGTTTCCGCTACCACACATCAACAAACCAAAATCGAATTCTTTGCTTTCCACCGCATTTGCCACAGGATGCGCAAATTCTGGATAATCAGCACGCTCTTCCGAATAACAACCGAAATCCTTGACTTCAAATCCTTTTGATTGCAGATAAACCTTTATTTTCTCTTTTAATTGAAACGCTGCATGATCGCAACCGATTGCTATTTTGCTCATAAATTTGCTTTTATTAATTCCCGATTTTTATACGGCTTTGTTAAATTCGTTTACAAAAAGTTGATTTCGGGCGTAGCCCGCGAAAATTTTGTTTTTAGCTTGTAAATATTTAGGGTTATTAACAGCTATTAACACGCTTGTAAAGTTCAAAAATAAAGTGCTGATAATTAACACTCTAGTTTTTATTTTATTAACATTAAAAGTGTTGATAATAAAAGGTTCTGTTATTAATGTGTAGAAGATTTTTCTTGCATTGTTAATTTATTATATCGCTTGCATTAATATTTCATACTTCCTACAAAAACTTACAAGTATTTTATACAATGAATTAACAATTTTATAAAGGAATTAACAGTACTTTTGCAAAGAAGTTATTAGGTAATAAGTATACTAACACACTGTTAATAAAGATTGATTTAGTTATGCTTCAAATAGTTAGAACGTAACAACTTATTAACTACTGTTAACGAACTGTTATAATTGATAAATGCAATGTTTTAATAAATATTTTTTACACTAAACTAACAGACCAATAACAACAACAAATTTTATTTAAAATTAAATATTAAAATATATTATTGTTATGGGAGATTATTTGCAAACAAAAGGTTTTCGTGATATTCCAATTGATTTATCACTAGATTTGTTCGCTGAAATAAACAAACTCAAAAAAGAAAAAAATGCAATCATTCTTGCCCACTATTACCAGGATGCCGATATTCAAGATATTGCCGATTACATTGGTGATAGTTTAGGCCTTTCACAAGAAGCTGCAAAAACAAATGCTGATATTATTGTTTTTGCTGGTGTTCATTTTATGGCTGAAACCGCGAAAATTTTATCTCCAACTAAAAAAGTTTTGTTACCCGATTTAAAAGCTGGTTGTTCATTAGCAGATTCTTGTCCTGCAGATAAATTTGCTGAATTTAAAAAACAATATCCTGATCATTTAGTTATCTCCTACATCAACTGTACTGCCGATTTAAAAACCCATACGGATATTGTTTGTACCTCTACTAATGCATTACAAATTGTTGAGAGTCTTCCTAAAGATCAAAAGATAATATTTGCACCTGATAAGAACTTAGGTGCTTATATCAAGAAAAAAACGGGTCGTGATATGGTTTTATGGGATGGAGCTTGTATGGTTCACGAAATCTTTTCATTAGAAAAGATTGTGAAACTAAAAAATCAACATCCTGGAGCATTATTATTAGCTCATCCAGAATGTGAAGCAAATTTATTAGATATAGCGGATTATATTGGAAGTACTACAGGA
>JBIIOB010000144.1:0-5836 GCA_044337125.1 Bacteroidia bacterium | reverse complement strand
ATTACCTATTTCATCTGTAACACCAACATCATAAATTGAGATATCATTTGCTACTAAATTTTCTGTCAATTCAATATAAAAATCATTGTCATAGTCAATTTTAGCAGTAGTATTTATCTTGACTTTCGTCTCATAAACAAATTTACTATCAGATGATTGTCCCTTAAAGTCTTTTTCTATTTCTGTTTTTATTGCTACTGCATATGCCTGTACAAAATCAGCAGGTATATTTGCCTTATTATTTACTTTCAAGTCAATTGTAATTATAATTTTAGTTTGTCCATTTTCAAGATTTTGTGTTGAATATCTAGCTTCTAAACCATCTAAATCTACTGCCCAAATTGGTGTATTTGAAGCAAATTGGTAAGGTGTTAATTCTGGATACTGTTTTGTTAAAGGATCAATACTTAAAAATCTTCCTAATCTCGGGTCATAAATCCTCATACCATAATCTTGAATCGCATCTCCAGAATTAGAAACTTCTATATCAGTTTCCTTTCCATTAAAAGCATAGCGGTATGTTGGAGTATTAAATTTACGCCCTGGCATTACCGCACCGAATGAACTGTAACGGCAATTGGCTCCTATATCAGTTAGGATGCATTATTCAAAGAACATTTTACTAGTCAAAACTACTGAAATAATTGCAAAAAAATGCAATTATTTCAGTAGCTATTTTTTTAATAACCTATTTTTTGGAGCTTTTCATGCATTGTTTCTAAAACTTCATCCATATATGAATCGGCCACATACACATATCTATAAAACGATTTACTATTTGGTTTATGTCCAGAAATTAATCGAACATTGGTTTCATGCATTCCCAACCTAAGCATGGTTGTAATTGCTGTTCGTCTCATTAAATGAGAAGAAACAAGATCACAAAAACGATACAATTTTTGAGAATTATTTACTGGTACAATTTCGCTGGGTATACCTCGTTTGTTTCTTTTTTTCATTACTTCGTGCGTCCATCCAGCCTTTAAACAAATTTGTTTTAAAGCAATATTAAAATTCACTTTTGAAATGGATGGAAATAAGGAAACTTTTCTTCGTTTGTCCTTATTTATAATTGCACATATAAAAGATGGAAGCAATACCCTACTTGGTATTCCTGTTTTAATTGAATGTATTACCAAATAGGTGTTTTTGTTTATTTGCTCTAAATTTCTTCTTTTTACATTTGTCAAATCTGAAAAACGTAGTGCAGTAAAACAGCCAAATACAAACATGTCTTTAATAATACGTAAGCGCTTGGGTAATGAATTCTCAAATTCTTTATTAAAGATTAAAAAATTAAGTTGCTCCGGAGCCAATGCAACAACAGGAATGTCTTCTGAAATAACATAAAAAAAATCAATGTAATGCCCTAAAGTCAATATTTGCTCGCTTGCTAGATAATTGAAAAATGACCTCAATAATTTAATTTGTGTTCCCACATAATTATCGAATCCATTTTTTTTGACATACAAAAACTCGGTAAATTCAAAATAAAATTTATTCCAGTATTTATTTTCTGCTTTTTTCTCGCGCTGCGTTTTCAAACAATCATAATCGCGGATAAAATAAATTTTCTGTGCATATTCCTGAAAATCAATTATATTTTTCAGAAGGTTCTTATAGCCCGCAACGGAGGTTTTGCGAATCACTCTGCCATTTTTTTGCTTGTGCTCCCCTTTTTCCATACTACGAATAAATAATTCAAGTAGTGGTTTTAATTCGTGTCGTTTTTTGCATGATTTTTTAATTCAAATTATAAAAAAAGCCCCTTCAAAAAAAGGGGCTTTCTAAAAACTAGTTAAACTAGTAATGTTAATTACCAAATTCACTCATAAACTTGATACGCATCAAACGCATTTCCTCTTCAGTATATTCATCTTCACCAAGTTCTTTTAATGCTTCATTGATTGAATCACTTTCAGATTCTTTAAAATACTCCAAAGCTTCTTCTTGTTTATCATCGTCCATAATATCGCCTAAATAGTAGCTGATATTCACTTTGGTTCCTGAATGAACAATACTTTCAATTTCGCCAATTAAATCGTCCAAACTCAATCCTTTTGCTTTTGCAACATCTTCTAAAGGCAACTTTCTGTCAATACTTTGAATGATGTATACTTTTAAGCCCGATTTATTAACGATTGATTTCACAACCATGTCTAATGGACGCTCTATCTCGTTTTCTTCAACATATTTAGAAATTAAATCAAGAAAAGGTTTACCAAATTTTTGAGCTTTCCCTTGACCTACTCCAGTAATGTTTACCAATTCATCCATTTTAATAGGATACTGAATGGCCATTTCTTCCAAGGATACTTCCTGGAAAATTACATATGGAGGTAATTTTAATTTATGTGCTGTTTGTTTTAATAAATCTTTTAAGGCAGAAAACAAAATTTCATCGGCACCAGAACCACCTTTTCCACCATTGCCAGAAGGACCATCTTCATCATCATCCGATTCAGAACCTTCATAATCATGATCCTTGGTAACCATCATTGAATAAGGTTCATCAATGAACTTATTTCCATCTTTGGTTACTTTTAATAAACCATAATTTTCGATGTCTTTTGACAATAATCCAGAAACCAATGCTTGACGAATAACTGCATTCCAGTATTTTTCTGTTTTATCATCTTCAGCACCTTTACCAAAACATTCTAATTCGTTGTGTTTGTATGTTTTTACCGTTGATGTAACATTCCCCAACAATACATTGATCACATCTTTTGTTTTGAATTTCTCTTTTACATCCAATACAGCTTCAATTGCTAAAGCAATATCATCCATACCTTCAAATTTTTGTTTTGGATTACGACAATTGTCGCACATACCACCACATCCACTTTCGTCAAACTCTTCACCAAAATAGTGCAATAAGAATTTTCTACGGCAACTTGATGTTTCTGCATAAGAAACTGTTTCTAACAATAATTGTTTCCCAATTTCTTGTTCAGCAACAGGTTTACCTTTCATGAATTTTTCCAGTTTCACGATATCATCATGACTATAGAATGTAACACAGTTACCTTCGCCACCATCGCGACCAGCACGACCTGTTTCTTGGTAATAACCTTCTAGTGATTTAGGAATATCGTGGTGAATAACAAAACGAACGTCTGGTTTATCGATCCCCATTCCAAATGCAATTGTTGCTACAATTACATCAATATCTTCCATCAAAAATGCATCTTGTGTTTTAGCACGTTCTTTTGCCTCTAATCCTGCATGGTAAGGCAATGCTTTCACCCCATTTACACGCAACGTTTCTGCTAACTCTTCTACTTTTTTTCTGCTTAAACAATATACGATTCCCGATTTCCCATGTTGCGATTTAATGTATTTAATTACTTCTTTAATTACATTTTGTTTCGGGCGTATTTCATAATATAAATTAGAACGATTAAAAGAAGATTTGTAAACATCTGCTTTTGTCATTCCTAAATTCTTTTGAATATCCTGTTGAACCTTTGGAGTTGCTGTTGCTGTTAAAGCTATGATAGGTACTTTTCCAATTTGCTCGATGATTGGACGTAATCTGCGGTATTCTGGACGGAAATCATGTCCCCATTCCGAAATACAATGCGCTTCATCAATTGCAAAAAACGAAATTTTTATTTCATGAAAAAATGCAACATTGTCTTCTTTTGTTAAACTTTCTGGTGCAACATATAAAAGCTTTGTTTTACCATCTTTAATATCTTGCTTCACTTTTGTTATTTCAGCTTTTGATAACGATGAATTTAAAAAGTGTGCAATCCCATCTTCATTACCAAAATTACGCAATGCATCTACCTGATTTTTCATCAAAGCAATCAATGGAGAGATAATAATTGCAGTTCCTTCACTTACCAAAGCAGGCAATTGATAACACAATGATTTACCACCACCAGTTGGCATGATTACAAACGTATCTTTCCCATCTAACAAGCTAGTGATAATCGCTTCTTGTTGTCCTTTAAAGCTATCAAATCCGAAAAATTTTTGTAAGCAATCGTGAAGTGTTGTTTCGACCTCGAGCATTTTTATTCTTTTTTTAGTTTTTTGATTAATTATATTATTTCAACTGAAAAAACTAATTTTACCCCTAAATATTACTTTTTATCAATCGTAATGTAAATATATAATAAAAAATTGTTACAAATTCAAACAATTCTATACTTTAAATTAAAAATTCTACGAAGTGAATAAATCTATCGATAAAATAATTGAACTAGCGAAAACTACCATCAGTATTGAGGCAGATTCGATTAACAATTTGAAAAATTATATCAATGCCGATTTTGCAGCATGTGTTAAACTGATACATGAATCAAATGGACGTGTTGTAATAACTGGTATAGGCAAAAGTGCAATCATTGCTCAAAAAATTGTTGCAACAATGAATTCAACTGGAACACCTGCTATTTTTATGCATGCTGCTGATGCAATTCATGGTGACTTAGGAACGATACAAAAAGAAGATACTGTTATTTGTATTTCAAAAAGTGGCAATACTCCCGAAATAAAAGTGTTGGTGCCATTATTAAAAAATGGAGGAAACAAATTAATTGCGATTGTTGGGAATATTGATTCATACTTAGCACAACAAGCTGATTATATTTTAAACTCTACTGTAGAGAAAGAAGCATGTCCAAACAACTTGGCACCTACATCGAGTACCACAGCTCAATTGGCAATGGGTGATGCATTGGCAGTTTGTTTATTAGATGTAAAAGAATTTACGAGTGCCGACTTTGCAAAATACCATCCAGGTGGAGCATTGGGTAAAAAATTATATTTAAAGGTTGGCGACATTTCGGTTCAAAATCAAAAACCACAAGTAAAATTAGATGACTCTATCAAAACAGTGATTGTAGAAATTTCATCGAAACGACTTGGAGCAACTGCTGTTGTAGATGGAACTAAACTTGTTGGAGTAATTACGGATGGAGATATTCGTAGAATGTTAGAAAAAAACGATTCGATTAATGCGATTAAAGCATCGGACATTATGAATACAACACCCAAACAAATTGATGCGGGTGAACTTGCTGTTAATGCAATGCAATTATTAGAGAAATACAACATCTCTCAATTAATTGTAACCGATAATGGAAGCTATCATGGCTTTATTCATTTGCATGATTTAATTAAAGAAGGATTGTTGTAGTTGGTTGATGGTTGTTAGTTGTTGGTTGTTGGCGAATAAATTGGAACGCAAATTTTCAGGATTGAGTGGATAAAAAAGGATTGAAGAAATTGCAAAAAAAGAAGAGAGTAATTCTAACAGCGTATTATGAATAATAAATAACTAAAAAGATAATTAGAAAAAGCTCCCTCTCCTTTGGAGAGGGTTGGGGAGAGGTGATTATGAAACGAATAGCAGCAGTAGTTCCAGCATACAACGAAGAGAAAGCAATTGCTGCTGTTGTTCAGGATATTAATTCTGCTAGCTTACCGAAAGATTATGCCATAGATGTGATTGTTGTGAACGATTGTTCCAAAGATACTACTGCTGAGGTTATTTCTAAATTAAAATGCATTCCTTTAAACTTACCAATCAATTTAGGAATTGGTGGTGCCGTGCAAACCGGTTTCAAATATGCTTTTGAAAACAACTATGATTTTGCCATTCAGATTGATGGTGATGGACAGCACCCTGCATCCGAAATTCAAAAATTAATTGAATTTCAAATTCAAAACACAGTTGATGTAGTCATTGGATCAAGATTTATTTCCAAAGAAGGATTTCAATCATCTGCAATCAGACGCTTTGGAATTAATTATTTTAAATGGCTGAACAATTTGCTTGTTGGAATAAAAGTAAACGATAGCACATCGGGCTTCCGATTAA
>JBIIOB010000143.1:0-5853 GCA_044337125.1 Bacteroidia bacterium | reverse complement strand
CGAAATGACAGCGCTAGTTAGATTTTATAAAACTAAATTTACTAAAAAACAAACATTTATTAAAAACTATAAAGCTTACACACTTTCTCGACAGGCTCGAAATGACAGCGCTAGTTAAATTTTATAAAAACTAAATATATTTAAAAACAAACATTTATTAAAATACTATAACTCTTAAGCGCATTCTCGAAAGGCTCGAAATGACAACGCTAGTTAGATTTTATAGAATTATATTGATTAAAACATTTATATAAAATGAAAGTTTTCAAATTTGGAGGTGCGTCTGTAAAAGATGCAAATGCAGTAAAAAATGTAGCAACCATCCTCAATCGTTTTCCGAACGAAAACATCATTGTAGTTATTTCTGCAATGGGAAAAATCACCAATGCACTTGAACGATTAACTGATGCGTACTTTTTCAAAAAAGGAGATGCAACAAGTGTTCTTTCAGAAATAAAAAATTACCACTTTGATATTTTAAATCAGTTATTCGAAAATAAAAATCATCCCATTTTTGATGAATTAAACAACGCGTTTGTTGAACTGGAATGGGCAATTGAGGATGAACCAACTCATGAATACAATCACGAATACGACCAAATTGTGAGTATGGGCGAAATCATTTCGACCAAAATTGTGAGCGCTTATTTGAATGAAGTAAACATAAAAAATGAATGGTTGGATGTACGTGGAATAATCCAGACCGACAATACGTATAGAGAAGGCCGTGTAGATTGGCAGCTTACGCAGCAACTATCTACAAAGCTTTCGCAAAGCAATGGTGTTTTTATAACACAAGGATTTATTGGAGGAACATCGGAAAACTTTACCACCACTTTAGGAAGAGAAGGAAGTGACTATACTGCTGCAATACTTGCATTTACTTGCAATGCCGAAAGTGTAACTATCTGGAAAGACGTACCAGGTGTATTGAATGCCGATCCGAAATGGTTTGATGAAACAAAAAAGCTAGAACAAATATCGTATCAGGATGCGATTGAATTAGCATACTACGGAGCAACGGTGATTCACCCAAAAACAATCAAGCCACTACAGAATAAAAAAATTCCTTTGTATGTAAAATCCTTTATTCACCCCGAAGAAAAAGGAACAGTTATTAATGAATTACAATCACCATTGCCAATTCCTTGTTTTATATTTAAAGTAAATCAGGTATTAATTTCTATTTCACCAAAAGATTTTTCGTTCATCATTGAAGAAAACTTGAGTGATATTTTTAATCTATTTGCCGAAAAACAAGTGAAAGTGAATGTGATGCAGAACTCTGCAATTAGCTTCTCTATTAGCGTTGACAATGATGAGCGCAAATTGCCAGATTTAATTAAAATACTTCAAAAACAATATCGTGTGTTGTACAACGATAATTTAGAATTGATTACCATTCGTTATTACGACCAGGCTACGATAGAACGTGTAACAATTGATAAAAAAGTTTTATTAGAAGTGAAAAGTAGAAATACCGTTCAGTTGGTAGTAAAGAATGCTTAATGGATTTGAAGTATTTTTTCGGCTAACACTTTCGCAACTTTCTCATTGCTTTCATGTGTCCAACCAGCAATATGTGACGACAATATCACTTTATCGCTTTCGATTAATTGTTTAAAAGCCTCTGGAGTGCCTTTAGCATCAATATTTTCGAATGATACAGCTTCAAATTCTAACACATCAATGCAAGCACCAAGTACTTTTCCTGTGTTTAAATTTTTAACTAAATCGGAAGTATTCAAACATTTTCCACGTGCAGTATTGATGATGTAGATATTGTTTTTGAATTGATTAATAAAAGTATCATTAATCAAATATTGTGTTTCTTCGGTTAAAGGAGTGTGTAAGCTTAAAACATCAGTTTCTTGAAACAAGTGTTCTAAGGATGTTTCAATGATTGTATCTGTACCAAAATTCTTTTTGTATTTATCGTACACCAATACGTTTACACCAAAACCCTTTAATCGTTCGGCAAAAGCAGTTCCCATATTTCCATAACCGATAATACCAACAGTTTTACCCATTAATTCTATTCCACGGTTTCCTTCACGAATCCATTTTCCTTCGCGTACTTGGATATTGGCTCTGCATAAATTATTAAATAAGGAAAGCAACATCCCTATAGCATGTTCTGCAACGGCATCTTTATTTCCTTCAGGAGCATGAATACAAGCTATTCCTTTGCTTTCTGCATAGGAAACGTCAATATTCTCCATTCCAGCTCCAGCACGCGCTATAAACTTAAGTTTAGAAGCTTTATCTATAAGTTCTTTGGTAAGTTTTATTCGGCTACGAATTACAATCCCATCATACAAATGAATATTGTCACTAATTTCATCTTTGGACCAATGATAATTTAGGTCACATGTATGACCTGCATTTATTAATGTTTCGTGAAGTATTGGATGATTGGAATCAATAAAAAGAATTCTCATTGCAATTGATTACTTCCATTTATCTTGAATAACACCCTCTTTGATAGGACGGAATGCCGTTCTACGATTTTTTTGGTGTTCTTCTTCAGTAGATGCATTAGGAACAAGCAATTTCGTTTCGCCATAACCTTGTGCAACCAAACGATCTTTATTAATTCCTTTTGAGATTAAATAATCCACAACTGATTTTGCGCGATCTTGAGACAAACGAAGGTTGTATGAATCACTACCACGTGCATCTGTATGAGAGCTAATCTCAACACTTAAGTTGTTATTCAAGTTTAAGAATTCAACCAAGTCGTCCAATATTTTTTGAGAAGCAGGACGTAATGTTGCTTTATCGTAATCGTACTCAATTCCAGGGATTACAATATCTCCTTGAGGAATTGGCGATAAGAAGAAATCTTTTTCGAAATGTTGTGATTCAGTTAAACCGAATGTAGAAACGTTACCAGCATCACCAAAGTATTTATTCTTTTGAGCTTTGATGTAAAGTTCCCATCCTTCTTCTAATGGTGTAAAGTATTTACCTTCAGCATCTGTAATAATGTAGAATGGCTCTTTTTCACCTCTAATATCTTTAAACGTCAACAATGCGTTTGCGATTACTTCGTTTGTTTCAGCATTGTAAACAACCCCTTTTAAATCATAAACATTTGGTTCTTTATCAATTGCATAAATTTTAAAACAAGCACCACCTGCACAGTCAGCACAATCATGTCTATCAGAAGTAACAAAACCTTGACGTTGACTACGCTCTAAAACGAAATAAGCATCGTCTTTACTTGAGTTCACTGGTGAACCCATGTTTTTAGGATTGCTCCACAATGAATCGGAATTAAAAGATGATTTAAATACATCCAATCCACCGTATCCAGGATGCCCATCAGAACTGAAATATAAGGTAGAAGTATAATAATGGAAGAAAGGAGTCACCTCATCTTCGGAAGTGTTAAACATTTTTCCCATATTGATTGGAGAGCCAGTAGGACGACCTTCTTCATCAATATTCACATACCATAAATCCATTTTACCGTATCCACCTGGTCGGTTAGAAGAAAAATACAAAATACTTCCATCAGGTGATAATGCAGGATGCATTGTTTTATAGCCTGCTAGATTAACATTGTCGTTTAATTTTTCTGCATTTAACCACTTATCATTTCTTTCTTTAGAAAGATAGATACCACATTCATTTTTGTTTGTAGTTGACCAACGAGTAAAATAGAAGCTTGATCTATCTAAAGTTAAAAATCCAGCACCTTCATGAGTATCTGTATCCACAGGACCTTCCACCTTTTTTAAATCTGTCCAGCCCTCATTTGTTTTCTTTAATGTATAAATATCACAAATAAATTTTGCTTGTTGTTTTTTAGGATCAGTAACAGTATTTGTTTCACGTGCAGTAGTAAATTGAATGGTATTTGCGTCTCCATAATAGTTTACTGCAAAGCTTGAAGTACCTGCATTGAAAAGCGAATCAAGTTGTTTTATTATAACACCTTTTTTGATATTATTTGTATCAATAGCTAAATAACAACCAGCTATTTTTAATTTTGCCTGTAAAAAAACAATTGAATCTTTGCCTTCAGCAATGGTCATTACCTCATCAAATTGAAGATTTGCTGCAGGATATTTTTGATTTTTCATCAAGGCTTCACCATACCATAATGCTTCGTATGGATATTGGTCCGAATTATTTTCTTTTGATTTTTTATACCATACCTCCGCATTTTTATAATCACGGATTAATCGGTAGCATTCTGCCACTTGGTGGGTAACATAAGCTTCGCGAGGATCAACCACTACTTTTTTAACAGCAGAAGTATCTTTTACTTTCTTAGGTTGAGGAGTGTATGGTTTTGGTTCGTATGGTCTAATAAAATCTGCAGCTGTTGACTTATCCAATACTTTCAAATAGAAATTTAGTGCTGTATTATAATCTTCATTCTTATATGCAGCATCGCCATACTCCAACCACTCTCTTTTTGTTTGTGAAAAAGAGGAAATAGTTAGTGATAATAAAAATAAAAATACAACTACACGTTTCATAAGTAATATTAAAGTCTTGGACAGTTAGCGTAAGGGTTTGGTTTGCTTTTTCTAGCTATATAAGTTAATGATATTTCAAAACCTCCACGATAGTTAGAAGTATTCTTTAATGAAGAAGTATTTACATCGTAGCTAACACGAGCAGTATAACTTCCTTTTTTAATTCCAGCTTCAATAATTGCAGCATCTTTATTTCTATAGGTAGGTCCGAAGATCAAATAGGTATCAGAGTCTTTTAAGAAATAATGTAATAAAACTGTAGCAGTAATTTCTTGTGCATTTACTTGTTTCATGTAAATGAACTTAGGAACCAATTGAATTTTTTGGTTCACATTTACTTTTGTTCCACCATGAATATAATAACGAATAGGAAGCTTATTATCATTTCCATAAAATGATTCATTTGGCTGCGTAAGATGGAATGCAGAAAAACCAATAAATGGATTTAAACGAACATTCTCTTTTGCATAATAATACAAAGCGCCAGCATTAAAATCGGTAATCAAATAACTTTGACCAGAATAGGTTTCACCTGCAGGAATACTTGTGTCAAATGTACCACCGCCTGAAGTTGTATATTGGTTTCCAAAAGTTAATTGGTTAAAGTTAACGCTCTTTTGAACAATCCCACCTTGAACACCTAATGCTAAATGGTGGTATTGAGGTTTATCAAAAACAACATCGTAACCCACAGAAAGCAAAGCACTGAATGCATTGTAGCTTCCTGTTCCAGCACGGTAATTAAATACTTGTAGACCTACACCAAATTTTTTAATTGGCATATCGAATGACAAACCAGCTGTTGTAAACGGTTTTGTTGCTACAGCTGCCCATTGTGTTCTGTAGTGACCATGCAATCTAAATTGACCATCAAACATTCCAGTCATTGCAGGATTCAAAAACATTGGAGGTGCATCGTATTGTGACAAATGGAAATCTTGTGCTTTACTATTTTGTGAATAGAACACACAAAGTAATACAAGCACAATTTTTGCAAACGTTATTCTAAAAGCTATGATGAATTTGTTATTCATAAATTTCTCCATTACCAAATTATCGTAATAATGTAACATCACCAGATAATTTGTGTTCCAAATTATCCTCTGTTACACCTTCAACAGTATAAACATATACACCAACAGGTTGATCAATTCCATCACGTTTTCCATCCCAACCTTTTGTTTGTGTATCCGATTCAAAAATCACTTCACCCCAGTTATTGTATATTTTAAATTTCAATGTTCTAAAAGGTCCACCATAAACATAGAATATATCATTCTGTCCATCACCATTAGGAGAAAAACCTGAAGGAACATCTGGTGGCATTGTAACAATTTCTGTTCTGCAAATAGTATCTGTA
>JBIIOB010000142.1:0-5857 GCA_044337125.1 Bacteroidia bacterium | reverse complement strand
TTATGGTTTTTACGGTGGTGGATTCACTTGAGCAAAACTTACGTAAAAGCGTACAAAGCTTGGGCGATGATGTTGTTTTTATTCAAAAATGGCCTTGGGCTTTTGATGAAAATTATCCTTGGTGGAAATACATGAACCGTCCTGTACCCGATTACAATGAGCTGGATGAGGTTTTAAGGAATTGTGATGGTGCTCAATCGGCTGCATTCGTTGCTACGTCTAGAATTACTGTTAAATATCAAAGTAGTAGTATCGAGAATGTAACCATTGTAATGGCTTCGCATCAATACGATCGTGTAAAGAATTTTGAAATTGCAGAAGGGCGTTATTTTACCGAAATTGAATCTTCTGCCGGAAGGCCTGTTGCAGTAATTGGAGATGTGTTGGCTCAAGCCTTGTTCCCACTTCAAAATGCTTTAGGTCAAACCATTAAAGTGAATGGCGCAAAAGTTACTGTTATTGGAATTTTCAAAAAAGAAGGCGAAAGTATTTTAGGTGGAAGTCCAGATACACAAGTATTGGTTCCTGTAAATTATGCTCGTGGAATAGTTGATATTCGTGATGAAAACCTGGATCCACAGATTATGGTTAGAGCAAAACCTGGCATAACCAATGATGATTTAATTAGTGAATTAACAGGTTTAATGCGTTCCATGCGCAAAATTAAGCCTTTGCAAGAAGAGGATTTTGCTTTGAACCAAACGAGTTTAATCTCCAATCAGTTTGATAGTTTGTTTGGAATCATTGGAATTGCAGGTTGGATTATTGGTGGCTTTTCTATTTTGGTGGGTGGCTTTGGAATTGCCAATATCATGTTTGTTTCGGTAAAGGAACGTACCAATATCATCGGAATTCAAAAATCCCTTGGAGCTAAAAACTACTTTATTTTGCTTCAGTTCATGTTCGAATCGGTTTTTCTATCCTTTATTGGTGGTTTGATAGGTTTGCTGATAGTATTCCTCATCACCTTGTTTGCCGGGGATGCGTTCGGGATGGAAATTGTTTTGTCGCGTTCCAATGTAATTTTAGGTTTTACCATCTCCATTTTGATAGGTGTGGTTTCGGGATTTGTCCCTGCTTATACAGCTTCCCAGATGGATCCTGTGGAAGCAATTAGAAGTAGTTAATAGATATTTAAATATAAATGCAAGCAATTCAAGTAAAGCGTCCCGTATTAATCACCATTGTATCCATCATTGGATTTATCTGGGTGATTATTAGTTTGCCGGGTGTTTTTGCTCCAGAGGTAAAAAAGATTGGAGATTGGATGCCAGCTATTTTTGGAATTATTAGGGCATCCATGTTCATCTCGCTCATTGGCGTTTGGTATATGAAACGCTGGGGAGTTCGCCTTTTTATAATGGTTTTTTTCTTAAAAGAGATTGTTTTTGTCTTAATAGACGATACTAATTTTTTAGGTATCGCCCTGTCTATATTTTTTATTATCAGTATGTTAGCTTATTATAAGCGCATGGACCCCAATTTATAGCTATCAATTGCTAAGCTTGGTCGAATTGAACCTATCCAATGTCATTTTTTTTGATTATAATTGTGTATTATCTTTGCAATGTTTTAGATAAAGAGTTCTATATTGGATAAAACAAATCGCTTAAAACACAATCGTTTTTGGCTGGTTTAAAATAATTAAAGAATGAAACCAAAGATTAAATTCATTAACAAAGACAAAACACAGTTTTTTAATGTGTTAAAACAAAGAGTAGACGATTATTTTATTGAAAACAAGATTTCGCAGCATGCCAATGGTTTGATGTATTTCAAGTCCTTTTTTATGTTGGCATTGCATTATATCCCCTATGCACTTATTATTACAGGAGTAGCAACTGGCTGGGCTTTTTGGCTTTGTTGGGTTGGAATTGGTTTGGGATTGGCTGGAATTGGAATGTCTGTTATGCATGATGCAAACCATGGTGCTTATTCTTCAAGTAATTTTGTAAATAAAATGATGGGTTATACGGTTAGTTTGGTAGGAGCGGATGTAAATAACTGGAAAACGCAGCATAATGTATTGCACCATACTTATACCAATATTCATGATTACGATGAAGATATTGATGATAAAGGTGGAATGCGTTTTTCTCCAAACGGGCAGCATAGAAAAATTCAACGTTTTCAAGTAGTTTATGCCTTTTTCTTTTATTCATTAATGACCCTTTATTGGATAGTTGGAAAGGACTTTATCCAGTTTTCACGATATGTGAAAGAAGGACAAAATAGAGATATTAAACGCGATCGTATCAAAAAATACATTCAAATGGTTGCTTTTAAATTGTTCTATTATGCATATATGTTGGTATTGCCAATCATGATTTTAGATGTGCCTTGGTGGCATATTATTGTAGGCTTTTTAATTATGCATGGAGTTGCAGGTTTAATTTTAAGTGTAGTATTCCAGTTGGCGCATGTGGTGGAAGGTACATCTTTTCCTTTACCTGATGAAAATGGGAATATTGAGAACGAGTGGGCAATTCACCAATTAAACACTACCGCTGATTTTGCTGCAAAAAGTCATTTAATTACGTTTTATGTGGGTGGTTTAAACTACCAAGCTATCCATCATTTGTTCCCACGTATTTGTCATGTTCATTATCCAAATATTGCACCCATTGTTGCTCAAACAGCAAAAGAGTTTGGTGTTCCTTACTTGTATTACCCTACATTTTGGGATGCATTGATGTCGCACATGCGTATGCTTAAGAAATTAGGTCGTAGCGAAATTCGCCAGTTAGCGAATGAAATGGGCTAAGTGAGTATTGTACATTGCGGGCAATCCTTAGTATTTATTGTTTTATTCGTTTTTTAATTGACATTGAAATCCTATATCGAAAAGGTTATCAACTGTGGTGTTAGGCAATCCTATGCACCATGGGAAGTGCATCTTACAAGGAAATTAAATGCCATTCTCTTAATTGCATTCTTTAATATTTTAGTTGGCCTAGTCTTTTTCTATGCATTGGGGTATTATGCCTTTTTGCTGGATTGTTTTATCGCCTTACTAATTGGTCCACTCTTATTTGTATTCAACCGTTACCTCAACTATGTCTGGGCTGCTTATTGGTTCTTTCTTGTAGGATATTTCTTTTTTATATCTATGAATTTGAAAATGGGGAAAGATTCATACATGCTATTATTCTATTTCCCTGTAATCATAAGCATGGTGCAACTGTTGGGCCGCAAGGAAACCTTAAAACATTTAATTATCCTTGCTATTCTTTGCATTACATCTGTTAGCATCATAGCCGTTGGTTTTAAATACCAATGGGTTGCTCCCGTTTTAAATAAGGATGAGTTAAGTAATGTGATGATTATGGATATTGTATTGAGCATATTTACAACGGTAACCTTTATTATTGTAGTTGTTTCCGAATCCATGGCGCAAGAGCGATTGATAAAAAATATGCTTACAGAAAAGGAAGTTCTATTGTCTGAAGTTTTTCATCGCGTGAAGAACAATATGAATATTGTAACCAGTTTATTGAATCTTAAAAAAAACAGTTCTGGTTCAATAGAGGTACAAGATGCACTGGAAGAATGCAGAACAAGAGTGTTTTCAATGGCACTTGTTCACCAAAAGATTTTTGAACGTGAACATGTAATTGATTTGAATTTTAAAGAATACATCCATGATTTATTGGCTGAGTTAATGAGTTCTTTGGGCAAGGATAGTAAAACGGATATTGTTATTGATGCAGAGGCTATTTTTATAGAATTATCGAATGCAATTCCTTGCGGACTTATCCTTAATGAGTTTGTTACTAATTCATATAAATATGCCCAAGTCCCAGGGCGAACGCTACAAATAATAATTACACTCAAAAAGCAAAATGATTTTATTGAACTAGAATTAAAGGACAATGGTCCGGGATTGCCATCCACAATTTCAACAAAGCCTATATATTAGGAATGGAATTAATGAAATCCTTGGCAGAACAAATAGATGCTAGTTATAGTTTTATAAATGAGAATGGATTGGTGTTTAAACTTAAATTTAAACAAGGATAGGTTTTAATGCTGTAATTGCATCATCCACTTTTTTAATATTTTCAAACGAAAGGGTTAGCTTCCCATTGTTTTCTTTCATTTTACACAATCGTGGATTTTGCTGAACAAACTTTAATACCTTGGTAAATATCTCACTTTGGTAATAGGGTGAATCTTGCTTCGGAATAAAATAACCCACCATACGATTGTTTTTTAATAACAATTTCTCGAATCCAATTTCCATTGCCAACCAACGCAATCGAATCGTATGAATCAATTCAATGGTTTGAGGTGGAACAGGACCAAAACGATCGCGCAAACGTGTTTCAAAGATGTTTAATTCCTCTTCCGTTTTTGAATCATCCAATTCGCGGTACAAGGTTAATCGTTCTGTTATATTGGTAACGTACTCAACAGGAATTAATATTTCCATGTCGGTATCAATGTTACAATCGTAAATAAATTCACCATGTCGTGCTTTGGTAAACTGCTGTGTTCCTCCTGTTTCTGCTAATCGGAATTCCTCATTTTCTAAACGCAATTCTTGAATAGCTTCATCCAAAATTTTCTGATACATCTCAAATCCAATCTCCGAAATGAATCCACTTTGTTCTCCACCTAATAAATCGCCCGCACCACGTATGTCTAAATCGCGCATAGCAATATTAAATCCACTGCCCAATTCCGAAAACTCTTCAATTGCTTTTAATCGTTTACGTGCTTCATTGGTAAGCAATGAAACGGGAGTCGTCAATAAATAACAAAATGCTTTTTTGTTCGATCGCCCAACACGTCCACGCATCTGATGCAAATCACTTAAACCAAACATGTGTGCTTGGTTGATGATAATGGTGTTTGCATTTGAAATGTCTAATCCTGCTTCAATAATTGTAGTAGCAACCAATACATCGTATTCACCTTCTACAAATTTTAGCATCACTTCCTCTAACTTATCTCCATCCAATTGTCCGTGACCAATTCCAACACGTGCATCGGGACATAATCGGTTAATCATGCCAGCAACTTCCATAATGTTTTGCACTCTATTGTGTACAAAAAATACTTGTCCACCACGCGAAATCTCAAAAGAAACCGCATCACGAATAATTTCTTCGTTGAAGGTGTGAAGTTCCGTTTGTACGGGATAACGATTAGGCGGAGGTGTACTGATAACAGAGAGATCGCGGGCGCCCATCATCGAAAATTGGAGGGTGCGTGGGATAGGTGTAGCAGTAAGTGTTAAGGAATCCACACTTGTTTTAAATGTTTTTAATTTATCTTTTACTGCAACACCAAATTTTTGCTCTTCATCAATAATCATTAATCCTAAATCTTTCCACTTCACATTTTTTCCAACGATGCCATGTGTTCCTATTAAAATGTCCACTTCGCCACGACCAACTTTTTCAAGTGTATCTTTTTGTTGTTTGGCAGTTTTGAAACGATTGATATAATCAACATTGCAAGGCAAGTCCTTTAATCGTTCTTTAAATGTTTTATAATGTTGCAGTGCTAGAATGGTTGTTGGAACAAGCACAGCCACCTGTTTACTGTCACACACTGCTTTAAATGCAGCGCGAATTGCAATCTCTGTTTTCCCAAATCCAACATCACCACAAACTAGACGATCCATTGGATATTCTTTTTCCATGTCGCGTTTTACATCTGCAGTTGCTTTTACTTGATCAGGAGTATCTTCATAAATGAAGGATGCTTCTAATTCATTTTGCATGTAGTTGTCGGGACTAAACTGAAAACCTTTTAATGCTTTTCGTTTAGCATATAATTTTATTAAATCGAAGGCAATTTCTTTAACCTTCTTTTTAGTTTTTTGTTTGAGGGTGGCCCAAGCATTGCT
>JBIIOB010000141.1:0-5859 GCA_044337125.1 Bacteroidia bacterium | reverse complement strand
AAAATCATGGTTGTGTGGATGTAGATACCGCAAATATATTTATGGTTGAAGGCGTTACGGGTGTTGGTCCAGGTATGTTGCAAGGAATAGTATTAGAAGGTCCAGGGTTTGGTCGTATAGAAGGAGATCCAATACCGGGGATTGATATTAAACTAGGCCGTAATCCAGGAGGCGCATTGGTATCACAAACCACAACAAATGCAACAGGTCAATTTACATTTGATAATATTGATATAAACAATCTAGGGGAGTATTATACGGTATACGTTGATTTGCCTGGTAGAGAGAGAGATTCAACCTATAGCATTACAGTAACAGCTACGAATACACTTTTTAATCAGCTTGACCATGCTGTTGACAGTAATTCAGTTTATCCAATAAATCCGATTGTTACAAACATTAGCAACTCAGCAATTGCAAAAGAAAATAAGTTTAGTGTTTATCCAAATCCTTTTAATGAAAACACAACAGTAGGTTATACATTAAATGTAGATTCAGAAGTTCGATTAGAGATTTATAATGTATTAGGAATAAAAATCGAAAGTATTTTAAATGTAAAACAACAAGCAGGGGAATTCAAGTATGTATTCGATAACAAAATGAATGCCGGTGTTTATTTTATTAGCCTAACAATTAATAATAAAACAGCAACTCAACGAGTTGTAAAAATGAAATAAAAATGAGAAAAAATTTTAAAATAAATATGACAACAAAAGCCTTTAAGGCTTTTGTTATTTTAGGACTTTCGGTTTTCATGGCTAATAATTTGAAATCGCAAACAGCAGATGCTGGTTTTGACCAAACAATTTGCGAAGGGTCCTCAGTTACAATAGGGGGCTCTCCAACTGCATCAGGTGGGTTAGCGCCATATACCTATTCATGGATTCCTGCAACAGGTTTGAGTTCAGCAACTGTTGCAAATCCTATTGCAAGTCCTACTGTAACAACAACCTATACAGTTACAATTACAGATGCAAATTCAACATCAACATCAGATGTGATTACGGTTACAGTTAATCCATTGCCAAGCGTAACCGCCAATTCGAATACGCCTGTTTGTGATGGTAGTCAATTGTTTTTATCTGGCTCTGCAGCAGGAGGCATAACATTTAGCTGGTCAGGACCAAATGGTTTTTCTTCAACAATTCAAAATCCACAAATTAATCCGGCAACAACATTAGCTTCAGGAACCTATACTTTTACAGCTGTTTCGGCTCAGGGTTGTTCAAATAGTGCAACAACAAATGTTTTTGTTTCAGCTATACCAGTAGTAACCGTTACTGCAACGACTAATGTTACTTGTAATGGTTTATCAGACGGAACAGCTACCGCAAATGCAACAGGTGGGGTTGGACCATATACTTATTCTTGGTCTCCATCTGCAAATACGACTCAAGTTGCAGTTGGCTTGGCTGCTGGTACCTATACTGTTTATGCTACAGATTTAAATGGATGCTCATCGCTAACAAATAATACAACTATTACTGAACCAACTGCTATTACTATAAGTGCACCCTATCCTACCGCTTGTTTGGGAGATTCTACCTTAATCAATTCCACCGTTAGTGGAGGTGTTCCTCCTTATACCTATGTATGGGATCAAGGAGGGTTTTATTACTACACACCTTCAATAAACATTGCGCCAACTAGTTCGGTTACATTTACACTTACTGCAACAGATGCAAATGGATGCGTTGCAGTTACAAATACAGGACTTGTTGTTAGTGCATTAACGGACATGTTTGGAAACATAGATTATTCAGGTGGACCTTTAGCAAATGGCGGGACTGCGATTTTGTTTAATTGGTATCCAAATTTTACAACATTTGATACAGCACAAATTAATACAATAAGTGCTACGGGTGTTTACTCTTTTACAGCAGTTCCTTCAGGAGATTATTTAATTAAGATTTTTCCTGATACACTCGCTTATCCTACTACTGTTCCAACTTATTTTGGTGATCAATATTTATGGACCTTAGCACAAGTAAAGAATCATGGATGTGTTTCTAACGATACTGCAAACATTTTTATGGTTGAAGGCGTTACAGGTGTTGGTCCTGGAATGTTGCAAGGTATTGTATTGGAAGGTCCTGGCTTCGGTCGTTTAGAAGGAGATCCAATCCCGGGAATTGATATTAAGTTGGGAAGAAATCCAGGTGGAGCTTTAGTAGCACAAACAACAACAAATGCAACGGGACAGTTTACGTTTGATAATATTGATATAAATGATCCAGGAGAATATTATACGATTTATGTTGACTTGCCAGGAAGAGAAAGAGATTCAACCTATACTGTAACCGTTACAGCAACCGACACAGTATTTAACCAATTGGATTATGCTGTGGATAGTAATTCTGTTTATCCATTAAATCCAGTTAACACAGGCATCAGTAATAGTGATTTAGCAAAAGAAAATAAATTCAATGTTTATCCAAATCCATTTAAAGGAAATACCACTATTGCCTATACCTTAAATACAGATGCAGTTGTGCGTTTAGAGGTGTATAATGTGTTGGGGGTAAAAGTTCAATCCATTGTAAATACAAATCAACAAAAAGGTGAATTCAAGTATACTCTTGATACTAATTTTAGTGCAGGAGTTTATTTTGCGAGTTTGACTATTGATGGCAAAACAACAAGTGTTCGAATCATAAAAACAAACTAGAATGAAAATTATTTATATGACGAGAAATAGAATAAAGTCAATAGCTTTTTTGTTTATTTACTTGTTTTGTTTTTTAAATGTTTTTGAATCAAAGGCTCAATTAATTATAGATTCAACACAAGGAGTACAAAGCCTTATTCAAAATATGTTTATGGGCTCTGGGGTAACGGCATTTAACATTTCTCATTCTGGCCCTCCTAACTCCATTGCTTCTTTTGGAGGAACCACTAATTTAGGTGTTTCTAGTGGAATACTAATGAGTACAGGAAGCGTCTCGGTGGCATATGGCCCAAACTCTTCAGGTTCTTATACAGTAGGACCAACAGGTGTTGTTTCTTTGGATCCTGATTTGGTTTCTATCGCATCAGCAACATTATATGATGCAAATATTTTAGAGTTTGATTTTATTGCAATTTCAGATACGGTAATATTTAATTATGTTTTTGCTTCTGAAGAATATCCCGAATATGTTCTAAGTGGGTTTAATGATGTTTTTGGTTTTTTTGTTTCCGGAACAAATCCTTCCGGAGGAAATTATGTTGCACAAAATTTTGCTTTGGTTCCCGGAACATCTAGCCCAGTTTCTATCAATACAATAAACGCATCAATAAATAGTGCGTATTTTTTTGATAATATTACACCGCCAGGCTCTACAATTCAATATGATGGATTTACAACACCACTTGTGGCGAAATTTGCAGTACAATGCGGTACTGTGTATCATATAAAAATTGCGATTACAGATGTTTTTGATTCTACTTGGGATTCCGGATTATTTTTTGAAGAATTTAGCTTTGCAAGTATAGGAACACCTGCTCCTTTAGTTTCTGGTATAGTTTCAAATTCATTAGGCCCAATAACAGATGGGTCTGTTGTTATATTTAGTAATGGTTCTTATGATACAAAATTTGACACTGTTAAAGTCGCACCAATAGATGTTAATGGTTATTATGAATTTATTTCTATCCCTCCAGGGAATTATATTGTGAAAGCATTCCCCAATTTATCAACATATCCAAATGCCATTACAACTTATTATGGTGATGATTTTGTTTGGGATACAGCACTAATAATTGGTCAAACTTGTGGTATATCATATGTTTATGATATTACTGTTATTGAAGGAGAGGTTCTGGCAGGGCCAGGTGGCTTATCCGGTAAAATTACTGAAGGCAACAATTTTACTAGATTAGAAGGGGATCCAATTCCTGGAATAGATATTAAATTAGGTAGAAACCCTGGAGGACAATTAATTGCTAGTACTCAAACGGATGCGAATGGAAATTATACCTTTCTGAATGTTCCATTTAATGATGGAGCGACAAATGGAACAAGCTATACAATTTATGTTGATATGCCAGGATTAGAGAGAGATTCAAGTTATATTGTTACATTGAATACATTAAATCCAGTGGGCGATAGTTTAAATTATTTAGCAGATTCTGACACAATTTATATCAATCAAAATTCTCAAACAGGAATCAGTAATAGTGATTTAGCAAAAGAAAATAAATTCAGTGTATATCCAAATCCATTTAAAGGAAACACTACTATTGCTTATGCATTAAATACTGATGCAAATGTGCGTTTAGAAGTGTATAATGTATTGGGAGTAAAAGTTCAATCCATTGTAAATACAAATCAACAAAAAGGCGAATTCAAGTATACTCTGGATACTAATTTTAGTGCAGGAGTTTATTTTGTGAGTTTGACTATTGATGGTAAAACAAGCACTCATAGAGTCATAAAGATGGATTAGTTTTTATAAAAACAAAAAAGCCCAATCCATTATTTGGATTGGGCTTTTCTTTTTTATCCAAAATCCATTAAAAAATATAATTTTGTACTCGAATAAAAGAAACATTATGGAAACCTTAAAAAGAACAAAAGTGAAAGAGCTGTTAGATTCAACAGCATTTGGAAGCACAGTAACAGTAAAAGGATGGGTACGAACTTTTCGTAACAATCAATTTATTGCTATTAATGATGGTTCTACCATAAATAATATCCAAGCAGTAGTTGATTTTGAAAATACAGATGAAGCGCTTTTAAAACGCCTTACTACAGGTGCAGCTATTAGTATTACTGGTGAGTTAATCGAGTCGCTTGGTAAAGGCCAAAAAGTAGAGGTGAAAGTAAATCAATTGGATATATTGGGTGATAGTGATGCCGAAAAATTCCCGTTACAACCTAAGAAACATAGTTTAGAGTTTTTACGCGAAATTGCACATTTACGTTTTCGTACAAATACATTTAACGCAGTCTTTAAAGTGCGCCATTCATTAGCATTTGCGATTCATCAGTTCTTTAATGAACGAGGTTTTGTATACATGCATACACCAATCATTACCGCTTCGGACGCAGAAGGTGCTGGTGAAATGTTCCGTGTAACAACATTGGATTTTGATAATCCTCCTCGCACCGAAGAAGGACAAGTTGATTTTAAACAAGACTTTTTTGGTAAATCAACCAATTTGACAGTAAGTGGTCAGTTAGAAGGGGAACTTGCTGCAATGGCATTTGGTGACATATACACCTTTGGACCAACATTCCGTGCCGAAAATTCAAATACAACGCGTCACTTAGCTGAGTTTTGGATGATAGAGCCAGAAATGGCATTCTATGATCTAAAAGACAATATGCAACTAGCAGAAGATTTGTTGAAATATGTTATAAAACATGCAATGGCAACTTGTGCCGATGAAATTGAATTTTTGAAAAACAGATTGTTAGAAGAAGAAAAACAAAAACCGCAGGATGAACGCTCCGAATTAGACTTAGTGTCTAAATTAAATTTCTGTCTAGACAATAATTTTGAACGTTTAACTTATACAGAGGCGATTGAAATTTTAAAAAATTCAACACCCAACAAAAAGAAGAAATTCAAATATTTAATTGAATCTTGGGGTGCTGATTTGCAAAGTGAGCATGAGCGTTATTTAGTAGAAAAGCATTTCAAAAAACCGGTAATTCTCACAGATTATCCAAAAGATATTAAATCGTTTTACATGCGTCAAAATGAGGATGGGAAAACGGTTGCTGCAATGGATATTCTATTCCCTGGAATTGGAGAAATTGTTGGAGGTTCTCAACGTGAGGAGCGTTTGGATTTATTAGAAAAACGTATGGCTGAAATGCATATTCCTACTGAAGAATTGTATTGGTATTTGGATACGCGTAGATTTGGAACA
>JBIIOB010000140.1:0-5925 GCA_044337125.1 Bacteroidia bacterium | reverse complement strand
GTGGAGAAAAACTCTGCGGTTCTTAGTTTATTAAGTAATACAACTAAATGAATATTATCACCGAGTATCCTTTATGGTTAAGTGTTTTTTGCATTCTCGCAGGGATTGCATATTCATCTATATTGTATTTTAGAGATAAACGTTTAAATGAGATTAGCAAATGGTTAGTTCGATTAATGGCAATGCTTAGATTCATTGTCGTTACTTTACTTTCATTTTTATTGCTATCTCCATTGTTAAAATCAATCGTTCGTGAAGTTGAAAAACCGGTTATAATTATTGCTCAGGATAATTCTGAATCTATTATTGTTGGAAAGGATTCTCTTTTTTATAAAAATGAATACAAACAAAAACTGAAATCACTTACTGAAAAATTAAGTGATAAATACGAAGTTAAAACCTATTCTTTTGCTGATAATGTTAAAGAATCCTCCTCTATCGATTCATTTCTCTTCAATGAAAAACAAACAGATATTTCTTCGTTATTTGAGGAGTTAGATATACGTTATGCCAACCGAAATGTTGGTGCAATTATACTTGCCACAGATGGGATTTATACAAAAGGTAGTAATCCATTGTATAGCACCAGTAAATTTAAACATACAATTTATACAATCGCTCTAGGTGATACAACCATCAAAAAGGATATTGTATTATCTAAAGTTGAACATAATCGCTTAGCATATTTAGGAAATCAATTTCCATTAGAAGTTGTTGTGAATGCTAAACAATTAAAAGGAAAATCATCGGTATTGTCAATTAGCAAAGGAGGATTAAAATTGTTTTCACAGAATATTAATTTTAATTCCGATGCATTTACTGTTACTATACCGGTTTTATTAGATGCTAAAGAAATTGGTTTGCAAAAGTATTCAGTTGCAATAGCCCCTTTGGATGAGGAGATGAGTGCTACCAACAATTCAAAAGATATTTTTATTGATGTACTCGATGCCCGTCAAAAAATACTTATTTTGTCGGATGCACCACATCCAGATATTGCAGCCATTAAACAATCCATTGAGGCAAACCAAAATTATGAAGTTACTAGTGCTATTATTGATAATTTTAATCAATCCCTAAAAAAATTCAATCTTGTAATCCTATATCAAATTCCTAGCTTGAGAAATAATGGAGCTAGTATAATTTCAGAATTAAAATCTTCTAACATTCCTTATTGGTGTTTTAGTGGAGCAAATTCAATCCTAAAAAAAGACTTATCCGGTGCAACACCTTCACCAAAAACCAATGAGGTTGAACCAATTTTAGATCAAAACTTTCCTTTGTTTACAATAAGTGAGGAATTGAAAAATGCGACCAAAGATTTTCCTGCTGCAATCGCGCCATTTGGAGCTTTGCCTGCTGAAAATAATAGTAACGTGCTTTTTTATCAACGTATAGGAATTGTTGATACTAAAACTCCTTTAATGACTTTTAGTGTTTCCTCAGAAACAAAAAGTGCACAGTTTTTTGGTGAAGGAATATGGAAATGGCGCCTTCAGGATTTTGCTGCTCATGGCAATCATCAAGTATTTGATGAGTTTATTTCTAAGACAATCCAGTATTTATCAGTTAAAGTAGATAAAAGTTTTTTTAGAATTATTACTAAGAATGTATTTTTTGAAAATGATGCAATTGAAATGGAAGCAGAAGTTTATAACGAAAGTTATGAATTGATAAATACGCCTGAAGTTGAGATTGTTTTTGTTAATTCTGAGAATAAGAAATTTCCATTTTCTTTTACCAAAACTACAAATGCCTACCGCCTGAATGCTGGAATGCTTCCTGTGGGTGAATATAAATACGAAGCCAAAGTAAAGGTGGGCGATAAAAATTACATTCAAAAGGGCTCGTTTAATATTGTAGCACTAAAAGTTGAAATGAATAATACAGTAGCCGATCATCAATTACTTTTTGGCTTGGCAAAAAATCATTCTGGTGAATTAATTTATCCAAACGAAATTGATAGTTTAGCTGATAAATTAAATGCTCGTGAGGATATTAAATCAATATCCTATTCTGAAAAGAAGCTAAATGATTTAATTAGCCTAAAATGGATTTTCTTCTTATTGCTTATTTTGATAAGTTTGGAGTGGTTTATGCGTAAACGCAATGGAGCTTATTAAATCAATGGCTTTCTCCTTGAAAAAATCACCTAGTAGTTTTGCAATAATAATTGTTATTATTGCCCTGCTTTATACTTCATTTCAATTTAATCTTTGGAAATACAATCGTATAAAAGTGGATGCTCCGAGCTATTACACTTATTTGCCTGCATTGTTTATTCATCACGACTTAAAACTAAATTTTATTGACCAGAATCCTAGTTTTTATAAAGATAAAATTTGGTATTATAAAATTGAAAACGATCAAAAGTTAATTAAACATCCTTTGGGATTTAGTTTACTTGTTTCACCTTTTTTTGCTGTTGGACATATTATCGCAAAAATATCGAATGCTCCACAAGATGGTTATTCCTGGCCCTATCAAAATGCAATTACTATTGGTGTATGGATTTACCTATTTATTGGTTTGTGGTATTTGCGTAAACATTTATTGCTCTATTTTACTGAAAAAATAGTTGCTTTTACTCTACTAGCAATTGTATTGGCTACAAATGTTTTTTGGTATGCTAGCTTCGAATCGATTATGCCTCATATCGTTTCCTTCTCGTTGTTTTGTATTGCGAACTATTATTTCTTTCAGTATCTAACTAATTCATCAAAAAAACAATTATTTGTTTTTGTAATATGTTTGGCGCTAAGCGTTTTAATTCGTCCACTTGCCATTTCGGTACTTCTCTATTTTACAATTGCAGGTATAATTAACAAAGGTGGAATTAAATTGTTTCTATCGTTTTTTAAATCGAAAATTTCTCTTTTGTTTTTCTCATTGTTAGTAAGTGCATTAATTGTTTCCTTGCAATTTGCTTATTGGAAGTACACAACTGGTAAATGGATCTATGATGTATATCTGGATGAACATTTCATATTCAATAGTCCACAAATAATTCCCTTTTTATTTAGTTTTAGAAAAGGAATATTTCTCTATACCCCCGTTTTGTTTATTGCTCTTATTGGTTTCATCCAATTGTTTCGCACCAATAAACAATTTTTCTTTTCAATTGCCTTATTAATGGTGCTTACTGTTTTTCTCCTTTCTTCCTGGTGGGCATGGAGTTATGGAATTAGTTGGGGTATTAGGCCTATGATTGATTATTACGCATTTTTAGCATTCCCTTTGGCAGCAGGCTTTTCGCTTTTTGACTTGAAAAAAATTGGAAAAATTATTTCAGCCATATTACTTTTAATTTTTATTGTTTTTAATTTATTTCAAACATGGCAATATAAAAATGGATTAATTCATTATGATGATATGTCTCGCGAGGCTTATTTTGAAGGATTGTTTCAAACTAAAAAATCTGATGCGTGGACCGACATGTTAAAACCCTATAATTGGAAACGTAGGATTAATGGTTTGCCTCAAATTAACTACTCCAAACAATTTATAGATGCAATTCCGGAAACACAAGCTGTTTATTTAAGAGGTTTTAATCAGTTGTATACTTCTTCTAGCATCCAGTCCGATTATTTATTTACTTGTTATTATAATTCGATTAGTAAGGATGAATTGTTTTATATAAAACGAATTAGTGATAATGTAGTTGCCATCAAAGCTTCAAATAATCGTTTTCTTTCTGTAAAACCTTTGGAGCATGATATAATTGTTGCAGATGCTGTTGGGATTACTTCAACTGAAAAATTTATTATGACAATTGTTGAGGAAGATGATAATCGGATACTTTTGCAAACCATGGATAAGAAATATTTAACCATAGGTGATAAATTTCCTTATATCATTCGTTCTGTTGCTGATTCACCTAGTAATACGGAAACATTTCGAATATTTGTGTTAGAAGATTATCAATAATCATATGATGAATAAAATCACCTATTTTAATACTATTGCACCTAAGCGAATTAAACAGCGTAAGGCAAAAGCGTATTACTGGAATGATATTACCAAGTATTGTGATTATTTTATTCACGAAGATGTTTCAGTTCTAGAGGTAGGATGTGGTACTGGCGAATTATTAAACGGCATAAAAGCAAAAACGAAACTTGGAATTGATTTTAGTGAATCAATGATTGCTGAAGCAAAAAAACAATTTCCTGATTTGGATTTTCGTCAAATGGCTGCTGAAGAGATCCAACTGGAGCAGAAATTTGATGTGATTATTCTTTCAAATTTGATAGGTTACCTTGATGATATTCAATTGGTTTTCGAAAATTTACATTCCGTATGTCATTCCAATACAAAAGTAATTGTTACCTATTATAGTTTTTTATGGGAACCAATTCTAAAATTTGGTGAATGGATTGGTTTTAAAACAAAAACGCCTCCGCAAAATTGGCTTAGTTTAGCAGAGATTAATAATTTACTTTTTCTTTCAGGTTTTCATGTGTATCGAAATGCAAGGAGTATGATATTCCCAATATACATCCCTATCCTTTCGGAATTATTGAACAATGTTTTTGCTAAATTGCCTTTAGTGAAATTAATTAGTATTAATAATTACACATTTGCCAAAGTGTTGCCTGAAACCGCTGCAAAATCAGAGTTTTCAGTTTCAATAATTGTTCCAGCACGAAACGAAAGTGGAAACATCAATAATTTATTAATGCGTTTACCTCAACTTGGAAGTTCCACTGAACTAATTTTTGTTGAAAGTGGCTCAACGGATGATACTTGGAATGTTATCCAAAAAATTAAGTTGGAAGCACATCCTCATTTTAAGATTGAAGCAGCTAAAATCCATGAACATGGGAAAGCACCTGCAGTGCGGAAAGGATTTGAAATGGCCACAGGAGATGTGTTGATGATTTTAGATGCAGATTTAACAGTTGCCCCGGAGGATTTGACAAAGTTTTATAATGCAATTGCATCAGGAAAGGCTGATTTTATTAATGGATCACGATTAGTTTACCCAATGGAAAAGGAGGCGATGCGCTTTTTGAATTTGATTGGAAATAAATTTTTTAGTCAAGCATTTACTTGGTTACTTGATCAACCCATTAAAGATACTTTGTGTGGTACTAAAGTTCTTTTCAAAAAGGATTATGAGCGTATTGTAACAAATCGAAATTATTTTGGTGATTTTGATCCCTTTGGTGATTTCGATTTATTATTTGGAGCTCATAAATTAAATTTGTGTATCCTTGAACTTCCTGTTCGTTACCATGAAAGAACCTATGGAAGAACAAATATTTCTAGATTTAAACATGGTCTTTTATTGCTTAAAATGTGCTTTTTTGCTGCCCGAAAAGTGAAGTTTAAGTAATATTCATCTTAATTTTAGTCCAATTCATCTATTTTTCTTGAAATCTCATTGTTTAGAAGGAAATTATTATTTATTTTTAGCTATACATAAATAACATCGTATGATTACAACAGAAAAAGTTTCGATAAAAGTTCAAAAAACAACAAACTCACGTGTTGGTGAACTTGATTATAATAAAATAATTTTTGGACATCAGTTTTCTGACCATATGTTTATGGTTGATTACACCGATGGTGCATGGCATGATGCACAAATAATGCCTTATGGGCCAGTTCCTATGAGTCCGGCAACATCCGCTTTGCACTATGGACAGGCTATTTTTGAAGGTATGAAAGCTTACAAAAATGACAAAGGTGAAGTGTTTTTATTCCGTCCTTATGATAATCATAAGCGTATCAATATTTCTGCTGAACGTATGGCTATGGCTACTATTCCAGAAGAAATATTTATGGAAGGATTAAAACAGTTAATTTCCATAGATAAAGGCTGGGTGCCTGATACAGATGGTTCTTCGTTATACATCCGTCCCTTTATTATTGGCACCGATGAATTTATAGGAGTAAAGCCTTCTGATACTTATCGTTTTT
>JBIIOB010000139.1:0-5936 GCA_044337125.1 Bacteroidia bacterium | reverse complement strand
TTTAATAGCAATTTTTTCGATTCGAGGGTGAACAGATAATATTTCACTCAATTCGGGATCACTCACTTTGCTTCCCATTTGCAAAATTTTATGACGCTTTACGGTATTGTTGTAATGATGTAATCCTTCGATTAAGCCTCCAAAAGCGACTTCTGCTGTATTTGGGATATAAGAGAAAACAGTATTTTTTAAATCATAATCTACTGAACGTAATACTGCTGGAGTCAACTGACTTCCTAATTTTTGACGTTCGCGATAGATATCAGCATCGCTACCTCTTGAAAAATAGATACGCTCAAATGAACATGGCGTTTTTTTAAGTGGTGTTAAAATTTCATGTTCTGCAAAAGTTCCATCTTTTTTAATCACCAAGGCATGACCAGGAGTCAATTCTATAACTTTTTCTAAAGGCACATTAAATGCTGTTTGAATAACTGGACGCTCAGAAGTAACAACCACCACTTCATCATCTGAATAATAATAGGTTGGGCGAATTCCGCTTGGGTCGCGCAAAACAAATGCATCACCATGACCAAATAATCCAGCCATTGCATAACCACCATCCCATTTTTTGCTTGCAGCTTTTAGAATTCTTGGCACATCAATATGTTTGGCAATTAGATGTGATATTTCTTCATTGCTGTGACCTTCTTTTTTAAATTGTTGAAACAAACGTTCATTTTCTTCATCTAAAAAATGTCCGATTTTTTCCATTACGGTTACTGTATCGGCTTTTTCCTTAGGATGTTGACCTAATTCAACCAATTGGTCAAATAGTTCATCAACATTGGTCAAATTAAAGTTTCCAGCTACAACTAAATTTCTAGTCATCCAGTTGTTTTGGCGTAAAAAGGGATGACAATTTTCTATAGAATTGCCACCATAAGTTCCATATCGCAAGTGACCTAAAAACAACTCACCTGTATAGGCAACATTCTTTTTTAACCATGCGGCATCATTTAATTTCTCAGAATTTTTTTTGTGTAAATCTTCGAATTTTGAATTAATTTTTCCGAATATCTCCTTAATTGCACCACTTCCTACTGCTCTATTTCTGCTGATATAACGTGTCCCCGGAGCAACATCAAATTTTATATTCGCTACACCTGCACCATCTTGTCCGCGATTGTGTTGTTTCTCCATTAACAAATACATTTTGTTAACACCATACAAAGCAGTACCATATTTTTTGATGTAATAGTCAAGCGGTTTTAACAATCGTACCATTGCTATACCACATTCGTGCTTTATTGCATCGCTCATAGGAAAAAGGGGCTTAAAATTTTGAGCAACGAATTTACGATTAATATCAATAGACTGTAAAGATAATTTAGACGGAAAAGGCTTTAAGGAAGACCAAATAAAAATCCCGAAGAACTTGATAAAAACTTCGGGACCTTTTGGATAAAACTAAACATGAAACACTGTTGTGCTACTCCTTCACAACACCAAGTTTTTACAATTTACCTCGGATGTTGAAATCCTACATGTAGTAGTAAACTGCATGGCAAATATGAGCTCAAAAATCACGAAAACAAATTCAAAATTTCTCAAAAATAAGATTTCGGAGATTCTCCATGTGATTTCCAGACAGCAATGACCTACCAAATAAGCCTCTATTATTAGCTTTTTCGGTAAAACCATGTAAGAATTTTTCAAAAAAAGGTTAAGGTTTCGAGCAACAAAAAACCATTAAAAAGAACTTGAATAACAGATAATTAGCTAAAATTTTGTTTTTATTTGAAGTATCCTATATTTGTGACACTCTAAACTAAAAAAGACCATCAATGTCAAGTCCAAACAACGGTTTGTTTTTGCTCATTAAATCCTTGTCTGCACCCGAAAAAGGGTATATTAAAAAGCAGGCAGGAATTCATGCTGTTGGCGGCCAAAACAAATACATTAAAATTTTTGATGCACTCGACAAACAATCAGAGTATAATGAAAAGGCCATTTTAAAAAAATTCAAAAATGACCCTATCCTAACGAACTTTGCAGTAACCAAGAATTACCTTTTTAAATTCATTTTAAAAAGTTTGGAACTTTACCATTCCAACGTTAAAAGCGATTTGCGCAGTTCACTGAATCAAATCGAGATCCTCCATAATAAAAATCTTCCTTCCATTGCCAAAAAGCAACTTTCCAAAGCAAAAGCAATTGCCCAAAAATATGAGCTTTATGAATTTATGGAGGAAATTATTGATTGGGAAATTGTACTATTAGTAGAAGAAGCAACTCCAGAAAACTATCTTGAATTAGTAAACAAATATTTTGAAGAACTTTACGATAGCATCGATAAGAAAAAAAGAATCATTGGGTACAAACACCTTTATCAAAAACTAAGAGCCAAAGCTTTATTTACGGGTCTTACAAGGAATGATGAAGATGTTCTCCAGTTTCAACAAATAGCTAATGAATCTTTAAAAAAGAGCGATTCGCTATTCAGCACATTTAATGCACAATTTTATAAAAATTTAATGCAAGCCAACTTTCTATTCACTCAAAGTGAAGGCTTAAGAGCAGAAAAATTATTGCAAGAAAACGTGACTTTATTTGAAGATCATTCACACATGGTGGATGTAAAACCATTCGCATATATTGGTATCTTAAGAAACAAAGCTGTTAATGAATTAAGCTTGATGCGTTATGACGATTTGTTTTCCACCATTTCTAAAATGGACTCATTTGTAAGCAATTTTGGTCATATCAATAAGTACTTTGAAATACTAACTGAAAATTTAAAACTATTTGTATACATACCAATGGGTGATTTTCAAAAAGCACTTTCAATTGCAAAAAAGCTTGAATTACTTTATGAAAATATAGCACCAACAAAGGTAATTCAGCGTGAAAAACTTTTACAAAATTACGCCCTTGCATACATCTATATAGGCTTAGGCGAATTCAAACTTGCTAACCAACATATCAATCGTTTATTAAACGAACAGGAAAGTAATTTTAGAAGCGATTTGTATTGTTTTGCTCATATCCTAAGCCTAATTATACATTTTGAACTTGGAAATTCTGAACTACTAGATTATCGAGTACGAACCACTTACCGTTTATTATTAAGAAGAAACAAACTACATGCATTTGAAAAACACATCTTAACATTCTTAAAAGAGTTTGATAAGCCACGAAAAAATCCACAAGAACTAATTGATGGATTTGTTGCACTCAAAGCAAATATTGAAAAGGCAACAGAAAGTAAAATTGAAAAGAATGCATTAAGTCTGTTTGACCTAATATCATGGCTAGAAAGCAAAATTGAAAACAGAAGCTTTATTGAAATCAAACAAGAAAAATTCTTAAAGCAACATACGTTTGAAGTTTCAAACGCACACTTGCATTAATCTACAATTCGTTTCATCTGCAACTCCTTAGGTGGAGCCAAAATCAATGGAACCATCTCTGTTGTTACTGAACTCGTATCCAAACCAAATGCTTTTGCTTCCGACAAACTCATGTGTTTTAAGAATGCATGAATATCCAAAATTAATTTCTCTAAAATTGGTAATTCATTTTCATACGATAAAAACTTCTCAATAACAATGAATCTAAAATCGCCAATGATATTGTTTTTGTTCAACGATTTATAACGACTAGTAATATCTACTTCTTTATTCTTCACTAAATCTTCCACCACTTTACGGAACATTAAATTGATACGTGGTGCCACACGGAAACCAAGTTTAAAGTCGATACGAATTACATCATCGTGAATAAATTCACACACTTTGTATTCCATACGATACGGCTCATCTACAACATCCACGTGCACAAACCAATAAATGTCTGCACGTTTAGGTTGCTTTTGCATGATGGAATAAATAATCTTTGACTCAATCTCTTCACGATTATTTGCACTGGTTAAATACACCAAATGGGTTGCATATTTTGGTACACTTAAATCACGACTCAAGTCTTCTAACACCGGTAAATAATCAGCAAGCTTTACAAACTCTACGTATCGGTTACGTATTTTGCGTGCATAATACCATATTAACATTACGGAAGTTAGAATTGCTGCAATCATTAAACTTATCCAACCTCCTTTTGTAAATTTCTCCATTTGAGCAATCAAGAATGCTATTTCAATGAATAAATAAATAACAACAAAAGACCAAATGAATGGCGCCCAAATACGTTTTATTTTCATGAAATAGGTTAACAATCGAGAGGACATTAACATGCCCAAAATAATTGTTAAGCCGTATGCAGCCTCCATTTTAGATGATTCTTCGAAATATAAAACAACAATAATACAACCTGCACACAATAACCAATTGATAGATGGTATATACAATTGTCCTTTTAATTCACTTGGATATTTAATTTTTGCTTTCGGCCAAAAATTCAAACGAATAGCTTCATTGATTAATGTAAAAGAACCGCTAATTAATGCTTGACTGGCAACAATTGTAGCTACTGTTGCTAAACCAATACCTGCAGGTAAAAACCATTCCGGCATGATTGTATAAAAAGGGCTAGCTCCATCTAATTTTTGTCCTTCATGCGCTATTAACCAAGCACCTTGTCCAAAATAATTTAAAATCAATGTCAATTTTACAAAAATCCAACTAATGCGAATGTTTTCTCTTCCACAATGACCCAAATCTGAATACAATGCTTCTGCTCCAGTGGTACAAAGGAATACAGCACCTAACAACCAAAATCCACCAGGATGTTTAACTAATAAATCATAACCATACATCGGATTTAATGCTTTTAACACTGTCCAGTTTTCTGATAATTGAGAGAAGCCTAAAATTCCCAACATCAAAAACCAAAGCATCATTACTGGTCCGAAAAATTTACCGATCGATTTGGTTCCAAACTGTTGGATTGCAAAAAGTAAAACAATGATTACAATAACAATAGGAACAGTATGCAAATGTTTAAGGGAATCAACCATTCTTAACCCTTCAATTGCTGATGAAACTGAAATAGGAGGAGTAATAATTCCTTCAGCCAAAATTGCACTACCACCAATAATTGCAGGGAATAGCAACCATTTTACCTTTGTTTTTTTAACAAGGGTGTAAAGTGAAAAAATCCCTCCCTCGCCTTTGTTATCAGCACGAAGGGTAAGCATTACGTATTTAAAAGTAGTTTGTAAAGTAAGTGTCCAAAAGATACAAGAAATCCCTCCCATCACAACCGAAGAATCGATAGGTGAATCACCAACAATGGCTTTCAACACATAAAGTGGAGATGTTCCTATATCACCAAAGATGATTCCAAGCGTTACTAATAAACCAGCTGCCGAGAGCTTATGTGCATTGTGATGTCCGTTGGTACTCATGTGAGGTGAAATAAAAAAGCGAGCAAAACTACAAAATAAAAAAGCACACAGGCCTTAAAATTTCGACAAATAATTGTGCTTGGCATACAGAAGGGAATAAAGTATGTTCTAAAACTTAAAACTCATATAAAAAAAGCCCCAACCAATGGCTGGGGCTTTCAATTGTTTAGTTAATTGTTATACCAAAGCAATATCAAACTGAACTAAATCAACAAACTCTTGAACGCGAGCATCAACTTGTTCTTGTGTTAGACTTACTAAATTTTCGGTTCCGAATTTTTCAACGCAAAAAGATGCTGTTGCAGATCCAAAAATGATTGCACGCTTCATATTATCGAATGATATATCCTTTGTATCGGCTAAATAACCAATAAATCCACCTGCAAAGCTGTCGCCTGCACCAGTTGGGTCAAAAACATCTTCTAAAGGCAATGCTGGGGCAAAAAACACTTGTTCTTTGTTGAATAACAAAGCACCATGTTCACCTTTTTTAATGATCAAATATTTTGGTCCCATTTCTAGGATTTTTTGTGCCGCTTTAACTAATGAATACTCTCCTGATAATTGACGAGCTTCTGAATCATTAATTGTTAAAACATCAATCATTGTTAATGTTTCTTTTAAATCATTC
>JBIIOB010000137.1:0-6007 GCA_044337125.1 Bacteroidia bacterium | reverse complement strand
GTTGGAATTACTGGTGCTGGTACTTATTCTCAAACAAGTACAGCTTTAGCTACATTAGCTCCATTAGGAAGAGATACATTATTTGTTACAGCAACTCCATTTACTCCAACTTCTCAAGGAACATACACATCTGTTTTTACAGTTAACCAAACACAAACGGATGACAATGCATCAAATAACTCATTAACAAGAACGTTCATAGTTACTGATACAATTTATGCAAGAGATTTAGGTGTTACTACTACAGGTGTTAGAAATTTAAGTACTAACCAATACGTTGGTGGTGATGTTGATGAATCAATCATTGCTAACTTGTATGAATTTCCTGCTGAAACGAATATTAAATCTGCTTCTGCTTTCATCGCAACAGCAACTGCATTGGGCACTTCTTTTGATTTTGTATTGTATGCTATTGATGTTAATGGTGATATTTCTACTACCCCAGTTGCAAATTCAGATATTTATACAATCTCTACTGCTGCTGACAGAAACAAGTGGGTAACATTACCTTTCGTAAATGGAGCTCATCCTGTTTTAGCAAATGAGTCTTATTACATTGGTATTAGATGTTATGGTCAAGTTGCTGGTACTACTTCATTGTTTGTATTAAGCGATTTAGCTTTAGAGCAATTGAATGGTCCGCAAACTACATTGGTAAACTTTAGTGCTGGAGATCCTGCACAATGGGGATTAATTGGTGCTTCTTCACCATTTATTCGTTTAAATGTTGATGGTCCAGTAGGAATCGAAGAAATGGATTCTCAAAATGGTATCGTTTTATACCAAAACATTCCAAATCCGACTTCTGACAATACAATCATCAATTTCGAAATAGCAAAATCAAACAAAGTTTCTTTAGCTATTTATGATGTTACTGGTAAATTAGTAACTTTAGTAGAAAGAGGAAATTTAGCTGCTGGTAGCCATGCAATCGCTATTAATGCTAAAACATTAGAAGCAGGTATGTATTTCTATACATTATATGTTGGCGACAATAAATTAACTAAAAAGATGATGGTTAAATAATCAATCATTTTAATCAATAAAAAACCCCATGCTTTTTAAAGCATGGGGTTTTTATTTTATAGAGTTTAATTAAGCTTGTTCGTTCCCGGCAGTAGCATCTGCAGCAGCCATTCCACCCATATCGCGATCAAAGAAATATAAGCCACTTGCATCTTTTCCAATTAACTTTAATTTATCTAATACTTTACGAGCCAATGCTTCTTCTTCAATTTGTTCAGAAACATACCATTGTAAAAAATTATGAGTAGTGTAATCCTTTTCTTTTAAACATACTTCTACTAAGGCATTAATTTCATTAGAAACCAATACTTCATGTTTTAATACTTCTTCAAATACAAATTGTACCGATTTGAATTTTTGTGGCTGTGCTTTTAAAGCTGGAATAAGTGCCTGTCCACCTCTCTCATTCACATATTTGATAAGTTTAAGCATGTGCTGACGTTCTTCATCAGCGTGCGTGTATAAAAAAGCTGCAACACCTTCTAATCCTTGTGTTTCTGCCCAAGAGGCCATAGCCAAATAATATTGTGATGAGGATGCTTCTAATGCAATCTGCTCATTTAATGCTGTTTCTACTTTTTTAGTTACCATTTTTAAGTGTTTTTGTATTTATAAAACAAAGTTAAGGTATTTTTTGTTTTTCAAAATTAAAAATCTACTTCTTAATACCTTCTATTTTAAGTATCTTTGGTATAATTAAAAGATTGTTTATCCGTTTGTAATAGAGATGCACACAAACTACACTAGCTTAATTAATAAACTAGACGAATTTATTCGTAAGTACTACAAAAATCAATTATTAAAAGGTTTGATTTATAGTACTGCTTTGTTGTTGGTTAGTTTTATTACTGTTACACTTTTAGAATCAGTTGCTCATTTCAATTCTACAATACGTACTATATTATTTTATCTCTTTCTTGTTTCTAGCGGTTTCATTTTAGTCAAGTACATTGTTATTCCTGTATTAAAATTATATCGATTCGGAAAAATTATTTCTTATAAAGAAGCTTCGACTATTATCGGTATGCATTTTACAAATGTTCAGGATAAATTACTAAATGTCTTGCAGCTTCAAGAACAATCCATTAATAATCATGAATTCACTAATCAACTTGTAGCGGCAAGTATCGATCAAAAGATTGGAGAATTAAAACCTGTGGCATTTAGTTCTGCAGTTAATTTCTCTGAAAATAAACGCTATTTAAAATATGCTTTAATTCCTTTCTTATTCATTGTTGTTTTGTTGTTCGCTGCTCCAAGTTTGATTACTGACAGTACAAAACGTTTGGTAAAACATGCCGACTATTTTGAGAAGGTAGCGCCTTTTCAATTTGTAATAACGAATCAAAATTTAAAAACAGTTACTCAAGAGGATTATGAATTAAAAGTAAAGCTCGTAGGAAACGAAATTCCAGAAAATGCTTTTATTGAAATAGATGGGAATGAGTTTAAATTAGAAAAAGAAAACATTGTCAATTTTAGTTATGTTTTTAAAAATGTTCAAGGGAATGTCCCGTTTAAATTGTCGGCTGATGGTTTTCAATCAAAAGAATACGAGCTGGTAGCTTTGCCGAATCCTCTATTGCTAAATTTTGATATTGCACTTCATTATCCAGCTTATTTAAATAAAAAAGATGAGCAGATTAAAAATACGGGCGACTTAATTGTGCCTGCAGGGACAAAAGTTAGCTGGAATTTTACTACTCAAAACACGAAACAATTAAAATTAAATTTTATAGATACCTCTTTTTCCATAGCACCAACCTCAGAAAATAATTTTTCTCATTCATTAAGATTGTTTAGTGATAAAACCTATTCTATAACCACCTCTAACAGTTTTCTGAAGAGTAAAGACTCGGTAACATATACAATTAATGTGATACCAGACGCTTATCCTCAAATTAATTTTGAGGAGCGAAAAGATAGCACGTCTACAAAACGGATTTATTTTAATGGTTCTATAAAGGATGATTATGGTTTTTCGAAACTTACATTCAATTATCGCTTTATTGTGAATAATGATTCTGCTATTACCGATAAATACAAAAAAATAACAACCAATGCAACAGCAATTGATATTAATAAAGCAATTACTCAAGAACCCTTTTTTCATTACTGGGATTTGAACCAGTTAGAAGTGATGCCTGGTGATCAAATAGAATATTATTTTGAAGTATGGGACAATGATGGTGTGGTTGGAAGCAAATCTACACGTTCTCAAAAAATGATTTTTAAAGCGCCAACTCTGAATGAATTGGAAGATAAAACTGAAAAAAATAATGATAAAATAAAAGAAGATTTACAAGAGAGCATAAATCAAGCAAAAGATGTACAAAAAGCATTAAGTGATTTGCAACGGAAGTTAGCTGAGAAAAAAACATTGACTTGGGAAGAGAAGAAAAAGATGGAAGAGCTTTTGAATAAACAAAAAGAACTTCAGAAAAAGGTTGATAACATTAAAAATGAAAACAATCAAAATCTTCAACAACAAAATGAGTACAAGCAACCGAATGAAGAGATGCTTGAAAAACAAAAACAGTTAGAAGAGCTGTTTGACAAGGTGATGACGCCTGAAATGAAAGAGAAATACAATGAACTTCAAAAGTTGATGGAGAAGATGGACAAAGATAAGATTCAAGAGGCCTTGGAAAAGATGAAACTTGATAACAAAGATTTAATGAAGGAGCTTGATCGTAATTTGGAAATATTTAAACAGTTGGAATTTGAACAAAAGCTGCAAGAAAGTATTAATAAATTAGATGAACTTTCGAAAAAACAAGAAGATTTAGCTAAAAAAACAGAAGAGAAAAATGCTGATTCAAAAGAGCAAAAGGAGAAGCAAGATGAGTTGAATAAACAATTCGAGGATGTAAAAAAGGATTTGAAGGAATTGGAGAAGAAAAATTCGGAGTTAGAGGAGCCTCAAAAAATGGAGGATACAGAGCAAAAACAGCAAGAGATCCAGAAAGAAATGCAAAATAGTAGTGAGCAGCTTCAGGGTAATCAGAAAAAGAATGCTGCTAAATCTCAAAAGAATGCTGCTCAAAAAATGCAGGAGATGAGTAAAGAATTGGCAGCAATGCAAGCTCAGGAAGCTCAGGAGCAAGCAGCAGAGGATATGAATAAAATGAGAGACTTGCTGGAAAATTTAATTCAACTTTCATTTAATCAAGAAGCATTGATGGGCGAATTAGCGAAAGCAAAACCGAATGATCCACAATATTTTAAAATTAATCAGAAGCAAAAGAAATTACAGGATGATAGTAAAATGATTGAGGATAGTTTGTTTGCTTTGAGTAAACGTGTGCCGCAAATCAAATCTGCAGTCAATAAAGAAATAAGTGCTATCAATATGAACATGGAAAAGGCTGTTGCTGAAATTAAAGAATCACAAACACCAGCCTATGACGGAAAGAATCACAAACAAGAGGCACAAAGCAGACAGCAGTTTGCAATGACATCCATTAATAATTTAGCATTGATGTTGAATGAAGCATTGAGTCAGATGCAAGCGCAAGCAAAAAGCCAAAAACCTGGAAGTGGAAGTTGTAATAAGCCGGGCGGAAATGGTAAAAAGCCCTCTATGTCGAATCTTCGTCAGATGCAGGAACAATTGAACAAACAAATTCAAAAGATGAAAGAGGGCCTTGAAAAAGGAGGGAATAAGCCGGGACAGAAACCTGGGATGGGAATGGGTGGCATGAGTCAGGAAATTGCAAAATTAGCAGCCCAACAGGAGGCAATTCGTCAAGAACTTCAAAAAATGGCCGATCAAATCAATAAAGATGGAAAAGGTTCGGGCAATATGAGCAAGTTGGCCAAAGAAATGGAGGAAACGGAGACCGATTTAGTAAATAAATTGATAAGTCCGGAGACAATGAAGCGCCAACAAGAAATTTTAACACGCCTGCTAGAGCACGAAAAAGCTGAGAAGGAGAGGGAAATGGATGAAAAAAGACAATCAAATGAAGCAAAAAATGAAAATTTTAGTAACCCTAATCAGTTTTTTGAGTATAACAGACTGAAACTAAAAGAAACGGAACTTCTAAAAACGGTTCCACCGTCATTAAATCCGTTTTATAAGTCAAAAGTTAATCAGTATTTCAATAACATAGATAACTAAGATGGTACTTGCAGAAAATCAAAAAATTAGAATTAGCTCTAAAGCTGAAAATATTATTTTGGTAGAAAAAATGATTGAAGACGTTTGTGACGTTTTTAACATCAGTGAAGATTATTATGGTAATATACTTGTAGCTTTAACCGAAGCGGTTAATAATGCAATTTATCATGGCAATCAAGCAAATCCAAACAAGAGTATTGATATTTCTTTCAAATCGCATGCTGATCATGTATCATTTATTGTAAAAGATGAAGGTGCAGGATTTAATCATACTTCTTTGCCTGACCCTACAAATCCAGAGAATATTGAAAAACCAAATGGAAGAGGTGTGTTTTTGATGAAGAATCTTGCTGATAAAGTTACGTTTGAAGACAACGGCAGCAAAGTAATTTTAGACTTTAATATATCAGCCAATTAGATATACAGTATACACTGTTTTTACTACTCAACAAACTACTAACGAGCAACATTAATTGTTGCTCGTTTTTTTATGCTTGTTCTTTAAGTAGCCTAGACACCAGCTTGTCGATTGGTAAACTAAATTGTTCTTCCGACAATTCATTTATCGATAACCATCTAAATGCTTGGGCTTGATCAATCGATTCTATGAAATTGAATGGAGTAGAAGTTGTGATTAAGTTAAAATTGTTTCCGGGTTTTACAATGTAGTAGATGCTTATTATTTGATGGCTGGGGTTGTAAGCCGATTGCTGAAAAAAATCAGTTGTATAAAAATGGTTCACTACTTCAATCTCATTGTTCGTCTCTTCCCTAAATTCACGTTTCAAACAGTCGATAATTCCTTCTCCAAACTCTAATCCACCACCAGGGAATTTTGTTATATAGTGTCCTTTTATC
>JBIIOB010000138.1:0-6007 GCA_044337125.1 Bacteroidia bacterium | reverse complement strand
AGAATAAAAAACCAACCTACTCTGTTCAAAAAACAATAAAATAAAAAGTGTTAATAAGGAAATACGGAATATTATTAAGCACACTTAAAGAAGAGGACATTGAGCTTGTTCGAATAAAACGGAACTCTGAACTTATTCGCCAAAACATGCATTATCAGGATATTATTACTCCTGAAATGCAAAAAAAATGGTTCGAAAAAATCAAGAATGCTGTTTATGATGGTACGTCCTCAAGTTTCTATTTTGTTATCCATTTCAACAATGAAAAAATTGGTTTAATCAATGGTAAAAACATTGATCTCGAAACCAAAACATCTGAAGGCGGTTTTTTTATTTGGGAACAAAAATACCATCAAACGCTTATTCCAGTTATTACTTCTATTATAACTCTTGATTATACATTTATTCTAAATGATTTTGAAACCAACCATATTAAGGTTATCAAATCAAATAGACAAGCATTACAGTTCAATAAATTACTGGGATACAAAATTATAAGAGAAGACGAAGATACATTCCATTTAGAGTTAACAAGAGAACGTTACCTAAAAAAGGTTGCAACATTCAGAAAGATAATCGGGAAGGAAACCGGAGATCCAACTCTACTAAAATTGGAAGATCTGAGTTTTGAGGACACATCTGATGAGGAGTTAAAAATGATTTTTCCGCTTCTAAGGAAGTTTCAACAGAAGCAAGTACTAAAAATTTTAGAATATAATCAACGAATTATTTCTTTGCCATTTTTTTCTTGATCTCCTCTCTAAACTCAGGATTATAAATATGTGTAAATCCGAAGACTTTATATAAAAGCATGGAAATCGATTTGGTAGTAAAACGAATCCAGTCAGGTGTTAGATGATATAACTTTATAGCTAATCGTTCTAAGTTCACTTTTACCGTTGCCCACTTTTTTACAATCCACAAAATTACAGAACTGGAAGTATATAAAGGATAATATTTATAACTTAGAGCATACTCGTGTGCTATATAATCCGCCAAACGAACATCTTTTTCGGTAAGTTCCGACTTCCAAGAATCTACTTTCTCTGTATTAATTGGTTTTAAAAGATTATTATGCAAAGTATTCAATAAATTAACCTGAAATTGATTGTCATTTTCAGAGACACTTTTCGCATACTCCTGGCTTGTTTTTTCATGAAAATTTAGCATCTCGGGGAAATAATTAACATTTAAAAATGCAGCTATTTCCTTTGCATAACGTTCAGAATCAACTACTAAATCTTCGTATCGGATTGTATAAAATTTTCTTGGATATTTAGCTTTTTGGATATCAATTTCTTTATTTCCTATCACCCATTGATACGCTAATAGCGATACTTTTTTACGAGCAAACCACTTTCTGTTAGAAACAATTTTTGCCCTATAATCACGGATTATATGAATAAAAAATGCTTCAGGAAACATTTCCATCAACTCTTTAACAAACAAAGAGTTTAATGGTTTTTTATCACCTATGATCTTAATATTATTTTTTTCATAAATTGTGGCATAGCTTAAATAGACTATTTTACAAAGTAACTGAAATGTTATTTTATCCTTTGGTAACGACAAAATTACCTGTTTCAGTTTTTCCTTATCAACTCCCCAACCTTTGCTAAACTCAATATCATTATACAGATGCTCAATAAATTCTTCTAGAACACTTTCAGTCCAATTATTCACATTTAAATACCTTGCTTTAAGCAGAGTAATAAAGCGAGCTTCTAAAGGTATTATAACCTCAGGATTGGCATCCAATATCTGTTGTAATAAGGTTGTTCCTGAGCGAGGACTACCCACAATAAAAAACATGGGTAATTTTTTGATCTCTTCAATACTCTTATTAAACAACATACATTTTTTTATATTACAATAATACTGAATAATTATAAAAAAAGCACCCAGAAGGTGCTTTGAATTTATTATAAAAATTGTTTTATTTTTCTTTTTTACTATTCATAAATTCAATTGCTTTTGAAGTTTCTACTTCAGTGCCATCAATAACAATTTTTGTAATTCCAGCGTTTAATAACATTTGTTGCAATGTCTTACGATTTTCTTTTCTAATCATTAAAGCAACAACACGTGCTTTATTTCCAGTTTGCAATTCAGCAGAAACACTTGATACCATTTTAATGGATTTGAACTTTTTCTCAATTACTTGCAATTGATCATTATTCGAAATATTATCAACTGTAAATGTGTAAGACATTAATCGTTCATTTACAACCGTTTTAGAATTTTTGGTATCGATATACGCTTTATTTTGTGCTTGAGAAGCTCCAATTCCAATAATTAAAAATGATAATAAAGTAAAGATGATTTTTTTCATTTTGAGTATGTTTTGTTTTCTAGTATGATTGTAAATATAGGAAAATGGTTGCACAGAAAAAAACAATATTCTATTATTTTTTAGAGGAGTTTTCGGCTCCCATTAGTACATACTGTATAATATTAGCACCCATTTTTAATGCTTTTTGGCGAGCTTCAGGCGAATCTTTATGAACTTCAGGACTTTCCCAGCCATCTCCCAAATCACATTCAAAGTCATAAAAACACACCAAACGACCTTGATATAGTATCCCGAAACCTTGTGGTGGTTTACTATCGTGTTCATGGATTTTAGGCAAACCAGTATTAAAGTCGTATTTCTGATGATATATTGGATGTGAAAAGGGTAATTCAACAAACTCTAATTCTGGAAAAACTCGTTTCATTTGAACACGAATAAACTTATCCATTCCATAATTATCCGAAATATGCAGAAATCCTCCACCCATCAAATAATTCCTTAAATTTTCAGCTTCCTGGGCACTAAACACCACATTACCATGACCTGTCATATGCACAAAAGGGTAATTAAAAATATCCGGACTTCCAACTTCAATAATTCCCTGTTCTGGATTAATACTTGTCTTTAAATTATCATTACAAAATTTTATAAGGTTGGGAAGTGATGTTTCTAAATTTGCATACCAATCTCCTCCTCCACTATATTTTAATAGTCCAATTTTATAGGTAGGAACAGGTTTAAATGCCGCTAGGAAAATGCAGCAGATAAACACAACAAAAATTTTGTTTGCCTTATGCATTTCGTTCTTTCGCTGCTTTTAAAGATAAATACATTTCATTAAATCGTTCCATCAATCGAGTCATAAATTCTTCATCCAATACTTTTTTTACACCATCAATACCATCTACCTCTGAATGCAAAAACTTAAATGTTTGCATCATAGGTCCTGCTTCAAATTGAACTTGGTATTTGTCGTTCATGGAGAACACTGTTATTGTAATTTTTTCGTGAGGTATATAGCCAATTATTCGCATTTAATTACATTTTATACGGTCCACTATTAAAGAAATTGGAATTTGCATCTCCTTCTTTTCTAATTTTTGCTTGAATGTGATGGGCTAATTTTGCATAATGATCTAAATTGTTTTTCTTTAAAAAAGTTGCAGCATTGTCATCACCATTAATATAATTTGCCATTGCAGCCCAATGAACAGCCTTTTTATCCATTAATAATTTAAAAGCTGCTTTATCCTCCCAAATAGCGTTCACAAAGGCTGCTAAAATTAGATGCTTATGCACTAATAAATATTCAAAAGCTTTGGGCCATCTGCTAACTGCATCTCTGAGCTGAACAAGCTCTTCCAAGTTATGTCGCTGCAACCAAACTTTTGCATCTTCCTTGCCATCAATCCAATCACAGGTAATATCAATCACTTCTTTTGGGTAAACCATAACTTAAAACTTAACAATCATTCTTAGATTTAACTGTCGTTGTGTTAAATAATTTGGCACTGCATACTGTCTATTTGTAACATCTTCAACCCATATATAGGAAACTGTATTATTTGTTCCTAAAAGGTTAAACACTTCTAAACTCAACCAAACTGAATTTAACAAACGACCAAAACCTTTTTCCTTTTTCTTTCTACCTTCTTTTAATAATTGGTAGGAGAATCCAATATCTACTCGTCTGTATGGAGGCATTCGCAACACTTGTTTGTATCGTTCTGTTCCTGGTGCACCAAAAGGAACACCTGCTCCAAACAATAAGTTTAAATGCATCTTTAAATCAGGCAAACCTGGCATTTTATCTTGAAAGAAAATGGCAAAATTAACTCGCTGATCGGTTGGCCTTGGAATATAACCAGGTTCATAACGGGTGCTATCCACCGCCACATCATTGTTCGTAAAACCAGGAACTATTTTTTCTCCATCACTATTCAAATAATCATAATAAAAATCATCTTTTATATCTTCCTGTGTTTGCATAAATGATAAAGAAAACCAAGATTCTACTCCTTTTACAAACTCGCCATTCACTTTAAAATCGATACCGGTAGCGTAACCTTTTGCATTGTTTTTAGCGGAATAACGAATGCGAACATTATCAATTTCGTAAGGAATTAAATTATCTAAATATTTGTAATAGGCTTCAACCAAAAATTTAAAAGGACGTCTCCAAGCTTTAAAATTATAATCGCTCGTTAATACAAAATGAATGGATGTTTGTGCTTTTAAATCATAATTGATGATACCTTGACGATTTCTAAGCTCACGGTAAAAAGGAGGCTGATAATAATATCCTGTAGAAAATTTGAATAGAAAATCCTTTTTCCAATTTGGCTTAAATCCAAGAGTTGCACGCGGGCCAACCAATGCTTGTCCGTTTAAGCTCCAATAATTTGCACGCAAACCTGCAGTCAAAGAAATGGTAGAAGTATCTTTTAAATCTTTACTAAAAATGCCTTGTAAAAACCCAGAAACACGATTGGAAGTGATGTTGATTTTTTGTTTAATGACATCTTGCAATTCAAATCCATCAACAGGTACATAAGGAACTACTGTTGGAACAGAATAATCAGCACTGTCTACATATTTCCATTCACTTAATTTATCAGAAATGTTTTCATAAGAATATTTCACTCCCCAAAGCACCTGATTATTTTTATTTAAAGTATGATTTCCTTTATGCTCTAGGCTATAAACATATGCTAGCAAATTTGTTCGAGCATGTTGCAAAAATGTTCCTACTCCTCTATTTGAGACTACATCTCCAAAATTGGGTTGACCAAAATCGGTTTCTAATTCATCAATAAAATATTGTCCTTGTATGTCAAAAGCTTCACTTTCTTTACTTCTAAATCCAGTTGCAATAAAACGTAATGTTGTTTTTTCATTATCTGATCGGTGTATTGCCGACAATGCGCCTAGCATGGATTCAAATTTATCAATCTCTTGACCATCAAAATATATTTTTAGGCGCAAAGCCTGATTCAATGTACCAAAGTCTGTTTCGCGGCTTTCAGGAACAATCTGATAACGATTGCTTGCATAATTGGCTAGAAAATCCAATTGCCAGTTGGTGGTTACATCAAACGTAAAATAAGCTTGACCATCAATAAACATTGGCTTGTAAGAGCCTTTTGTATCCAAGGATTTTAATAAATATTGGTTTGTTTTATAACGGGCTCCAACCATCCAAGTAAAACGATTGCTTTTGCTGATACCTTCTAAATGCAAATTCGTTCCCAATAAACTTCCCGAAAAGGTACCTGCAAATTTTCTTGGTCTACGGTACTGCACATCTAACACCGATGACATTTTATCGCCATACTTTGCTTCAAATCCTCCAGCTGAGAACAGAACAGAAGATACCATATCCGGATTCACAAAACTTAAACCTTCTTGCTGTCCAGATCGAACTAAGAATGGTCTGTAAATTTCAATTCCGTTTACATATACCAAATTTTCATCAAAATTTCCACCTCTTACACTGTATGCCGAACTCAATTCATTTCTATTCGATACACCTGGAAGTGTAAATAGAATTGCATTAAAATCCTGACTGGCAGTAGGAATATGTGTTATGTTAATAGGGTCGATGCGTGAGGTGGTTTGGTAACGATTTTCATCGTAAACCTCAACAGCCTTTATTTGATTCTTGAACTTTAAAGTTCTATTTAATTCAAACTTTTCGTTTGGTTGAATATTGAT
>JBIIOB010000136.1:0-6013 GCA_044337125.1 Bacteroidia bacterium | reverse complement strand
ATACAAAAACCAAATTAATAAGGATGGCAACAATTAAATTTTCGAGGTGATATTCTGCACGTAATGAAAGCAATGTTGTTAATGTACCTGTTCCTGCTATCAATGGAAAAGCGATCGGAACAACCGATGCAGTAGCTGCTGTTTCTTCTTTGTAAAATTTAACTCCTAAAATCATTTCCAATGCTAAAAAGAAAATGATGAACGAACCCGCAATGGCAAACGAACTAACATCGATACCAATTAAACTTAAAATTTGTTCGCCCACAAACATAAATGCTATCATAATAACTCCCGACACCAAAGTTGCTTTTTCGGATTGAATCTTTCCTACTTTTTGTTGCAAGTCGAGCAAAACAGGTAAGGAACCAATTACATCTATCACCGCAAATAAAATCATGCTGATGGTGGCTATTTCTTTAAAATTTAATTCCATTGTGTTAAGGGTTTTATAATTGTGTTAAACATTTAATTAAGAATATACGAATATCAACTATTTAGTTGAATCAATAAGTTGAAAGCACTTTTTCAATTGCTTTTGGGAAAAATTCATACTCCAAATCGTGAATCTTTCCTGCTAAGCTTTCGGGGCTATCGTTTTCAGAAATCGCACATGTATGTTGCGAAATGATTTCTCCTTCATCATAGTGTTCGTTCACAAAATGAATAGAAATTCCGCTTTGTTTTTCCTTAGCTTCAATTACTGCTCTGTGTACATTCATGCCATACATTCCCTTACCGCCAAATTTGGGTAATAATGCAGGATGAATATTTATTATTTTATTGGGAAATGCTTTTACCAAATTTTCGGGAATCATCCATAAAAAACCAGCAAGCACAATCAAATCAATGTTTTTCGATTTTAAAAACTGAATAGTGCTATCATTTTCCAAAAAATTGGTCTTATTTAACAAGTAAGTTTCTATAGAAGCTGCTTTTGCACGATTTAAAACATTGGCCGTCTCTTTATTCGAAACTACCAATGCTACGTTAACCTTTTCGGAATATTTAAAAAAGTCGATGATACGCTGTGCATTGGTTCCTTCACCCGAAGCAAAAATGGCTATGTTTTTAGAAATCATGCCGCAAAATTAAGTTTTAAAATTGTTTTACTCGTTTTTTTACGAAATTTAGACGTTTTAGACCGATTTTGGGATGGTTCAAAAAAACTATAAATTATTGATAATGAATATAAAATGGCAAAAAAAAGAGGCTTAAATGCGGAATAATTACCCTTTTTTTTTGTAATTATGCATATAACTATATCTTTGCACCCAAATTAACCAATAAAACATTTTAAAAATGTCAGACATTGCAACAAAAGTAAAAGCTATCATCGTTGATAAATTAGGTGTTGACGAAAAAGAAGTAACACCAACAGCTAGCTTTACAAATGATTTAGGAGCAGATTCATTAGATACTGTAGAACTAATCATGGAGTTTGAAAAAGAATTTAACATCGCTATCCCTGATGACCAAGCTGAAAAAATTGGTACAGTAGGTGACGCAATTTCTTACATTGAAGCAAACGCAAAATAATCCTTAAAAGATTTATTTGAATGAAGTTGAGACGAGTAGTAGTTACAGGCCTAGGCGCAATTACGCCACTTGGTAATACGGTTACCGATTATTGGAATAACCTATTAAATGGTGTTAGCGGAGCTGCACCTATTACTCGTTTCGATGCTTCAAAGTTTAAAACTCGTTTTGCCTGTGAGGTTAAAGGATTTAATCCAGAAGACTTCCTAGACAGAAAAGAAGCACGTAAACTAGATCCATTTTCTCAATATGGTTTAGTTTCAGCTATGCAAGCAGTAAAAGATGCTGGATTGGATAAAGAAGGCGCTTTTAATCCTGATAGAACTGGAGTAATCTGGGGTTCAGGAATTGGTGGTTTACAAACCTTCCAAGACGAATGTTTTGGCTATGCTAAAGGTGATGGAACTCCTCGTTTTAATCCATTCTTTATTCCGAAAATGATTGCTGATATTTGTTCTGGGCACATTTCCATCATGTATGGTATGCGCGGACCAAACTTCACAACCGTTTCCGCTTGTGCTTCATCAACCAATGCATTAATTGATGCTGCTATGTACATTAAATTGGGCAAAGCAGACATTATTGTTACTGGTGGTTCAGAAGCTGCAGTATGCGAAGCAGGTATCGGTGGATTCAACGCAATGCATGCATTATCTACAAACAACGAATCTCCTGAAACAGCATCTCGTCCAGTTGATGCAAACCGTGATGGTTTTGTATTGGGTGAAGGAGCTGGTGCTTTAATTCTAGAAGAACTTGAACACGCATTAAAGCGTGGTGCTAAAATTTATGCTGAAGTTGTAGGTGGTGGAATGACTGCCGATGCAAATCACATTACAGCGCCTCATCCAGAAGGATTAGGAGCATTGAATGTAATGCGTCTTGCATTAGAAGATGCAGAAATGAAAGCAGAAGATATTGATTATGTAAATGTTCATGGAACATCAACACCTCTTGGTGATGTTGCCGAATCAAAAGCCATCCTTGGTGTTTTTGGTGAACATGCTTACAAACTAAACATTAGTTCAACCAAATCAATGACCGGTCACTTATTGGGTGCTGCTGGTGCTATTGAGGCGATTGCTTGTGTTTTATCTGTACAAAATGATATTGTTCCTCCAACAATCAATCACTTTACAGATGATCCAGCATTGGATAACAAATTAAATTTTACATTTAACAAAGCTCAAAAACGCGAAGTTCGTGCTGCATTAAGCAACACATTTGGATTTGGTGGACACAATGCTTCTGTTATTGTAAAAAAATACAAAGCCTAACTAATCGTTCCCCGATTGAGCGTTTTTCAAAAACCGATACGCGTTTATTTTTCTCCTGAAAAAAAACTGCACGAATCATTACGTAATATTCTTGGATTTTATCCAACCAATATCGATTTGTACAAATTGGCTTTCCGACACAGTTCTGCTGCACAACATTTACAAAAAGGGATTAAAGATAGCAATGAACGCTTAGAATTTTTAGGCGATTCCATTATTGGTACTGTAATCGCAGAATACCTTTTTAAAAAATTTCCTTACAAAGATGAAGGCTTCTTAACCAAGATGCGTTCTAAAATGGTGAGCCGCAACCAACACAATCAAATTGCATTAAAATTGGGACTTAATAAGTTTATTGAAACCAATAACGATAAAAGTAGCAAACCTAGTTCAATCAATGGCGATGCATACGAGGCATTGATTGGCGCTATCTACCTCGATAAAGGTTACAATGCTACAAAAGAGTACATTCTAAAACGCATCATCAATGTGCATATTGATATTGATGAATTGGAAACAAAAGAGGTAGACTTTAAGAGTAAATTTATTGAGTGGGCACAAAAAGAAAAAAAGGAATTTGTGTTTAGTGCTGTTGTCGATGCAGCAAATTCTGCTGATAAAATGTTTGTAATACACTTGCTTGTCGACAATGAAGTGGTTGGGATAGCACAACACTTTTCTAAAAAGCGGGCAGAACAATTGGCTTCGGAAGATGCATGTTCCAAATTGGAAATCAACAATTAGATTTTCAATCCTATTACTACCACGTCATCCACTTGCTCTAATCCACCTTTCCACACATCAAAAGCATTTGCAATAATTTGTTTTTGCTCATCAACCGGTTTTTTAGCAATCTCTATGAATAAATTTTTCAATTGATTGTATTTAAACTTTTTGCCTTTTTCTCCTCCAAACTGATCAGCATATCCATCCGAAAACAAATACACACAATCCCCTTTTTGTAATTGAATTGTATGGTTTTGATAGTTGTCTACCACTCCATCTAAATTTACTCCAATCGGAAATTTATCCGCTTTTATTTCGTGTAAAGTATTTTCTCTAACATAATACAATGCATTAAATGCACCAGCGTATTGCAACACATTGGTGGTTGTATCAAACGAACACAAAGATAAATCCATTCCATCTTTTACTCCTTTGCCGTGCTCTGTTTGTCGCAATGTTTTTGTAACACCAGCATCCAAATGTTCTAAAATTTCAGAAGGTTTTGTTAATCCTACTTCATTCACTGCTTGTGTTAGCAAATTAAACCCAACAACACTCATCAATGCGCCTGGAACTCCATGTCCCGTACAATCTACAGCAGCAAAACAAACTACATTGTGTTTTTGCTCAATCCAATAGAAATCACCACTTACAATATCTTTGGGACGGTAAAAAATAAAACTATTGGGCAATAATTTTTTCCAATGCTCGTGTGGTGGTAATATTGATTCTTGAATACGTTTAGCATAGTTGATACTATCTGTTATTTCTTTCTTCTGTTGTGTTATTTCTGCATTTTGATGTGCTAGCAACTCGTTCGCCTTTTGTTTTAAGTTATAACGATTAAATAATAGCGCTGCTAAACAGATTACTAAAAGGATTGCAATGACCATCACATACATCCACAATTTATTTTTATTCAGTTCAAGTGCTTGAATTTTACTTTCCTTAGTAACCAATTCTAATTCTTTCTGCTTTTTTTCGCTTTCATATTTTGTTTGCAATTCATTAAGCTGCTGAATGGTTGTTTCGTTCAAAATAGAATCTTTTACCGCAATGTATTCCTTTTGATTTTCATAAGCATGTTTATAATCTCCTTGAGCTTCGTAAATTAGTGCATAGGTTTCGTAACCATGTTTCAATAGTTCTTTGGCGCCTATCTCCTTTGCAATATTCATTGCACGCTCCATAAAATCATTTCCCTTTTTGTATTCTTTACGTTCACAATAAGCGCTTCCCATACTAAACAGGGTTATTGCTAATCCATATTTATCTTGCGATTTTTCACGTATAACCAAGGCTTCTTCAAAATAACGAAGTGCTTTATCGTATTCTCCTTTTGAATCATAAACACTCCCTATATTGTTGAGTGTTAATCCGGCTCCCGACTCATCATTAATAGACCTGCGAAGTTCTAGTGCCTGATGATAAAACTCTAAGCTTTTATCATAATCTCCTTTTAGTTTATACACTAAACCAATATTGTGAAGCGAACTACCTTCACCTCGCTTGTTTCCAATTTCACGTTTTATTTTTAATGATCTATTGTGAAACGAAAGCGCTTCATCGTATTTTCCTTGAGTTTTATAAATTAATGCAATGTTGTTTAATGTACTTGCCAACTGAAATTTACTTTCTCCGGTACCTTCCACCAATTTTAACGATTGCAAATAATACGTTAATGCATTGTTATAATCTGCTTTGTCATCGTAAACTAAACCAATATTATTTAATGCAACTGCTAACTTGGAATCGTTTTTAAGGGCTCTAGCAATTTCACTTGCTTTATTAAAATGTTTTAATGCATCATCATATTGGTTGATATAATAACATGCCAAACCCAAATTATTTTGTGCATTTAAAATACCCAATTGGTCTTCATTTTTTGTAGCCAATGTAAGTGCTTCATTTGCTAATTGAGTTGCTTTGGGTGAATTATCAACAACATATTCATATGCCATTTGATTTTTGTAGTCGGCAATTAATTTCTCATCCTTTGTACTAGCTAATATTTTTTGCAAGCTATCTACAACTGCCTTGCTTTTTTGAGCATTTAAATAATTTCTTGAGAAAATTGAAAGAAGTAAGACTAGTATAACTATTGCTTTTTTCATGCGATTTTAATTCCAATTACTAATATATCATCTACTTGTTCTAAATTACCTTGCCATTCTAGAATGGTATTCATTAAATGTTTCTTTTGAGCATCCATATCCAAATCGTTCATGTCAATCAATACCTGATGCAAACGTTTCACCATAAACTTTTTTCCCTTCTCACCACCAAATTGATCTGCAAATCCATCAGTAGTCATGTATATAGCATCCCCTTTATTCAATTCAATTTCATGGTTTGTAAAGATTCGGTCCTGCTCCATTTGATCACCACCAATAGGTTGTTTATCTGCTTTTACCTCAATTAAGGATTTATTACGAATAATTACTAATGATCGATTTGCACCGGCATAGTGAAGC
>JBIIOB010000135.1:0-6029 GCA_044337125.1 Bacteroidia bacterium | reverse complement strand
ACAAAAGGAGTTCTTGCTTCCACTTTTATATGGGCTGCAGTCGTATTATTTCTTAAATTTTATATAGAACCTTAATGAAATATTATATAATAGCTGGTGAGGCGTCTGGTGATCTGCATGCATCTAATTTGATGAGGGAATTGAAATTAGTGGATGGCAATTCCACTTTTCGTTGTTGGGGTGGCGATCTAATGAAGGAGCAAGGTGCAGATTTAGTTAAGCATTATCGTGATTTGGCGTTTATGGGTTTTACAGAGGTTTTAATGAACATTAGAACCATCCTTAATAATATTGAGTTTTGTAAAAAAGATATTTTAGCCAATCGACCAGATGTTTTGATTCTGGTGGATTATCCAGGGTTTAATTTAAGAATTGCTGAATTTGCAAAACAAAATGGAATAAAAGTATTTTATTATATCTCGCCTCAAATATGGGCATGGAAACAATCACGTGTCCATAAAATTAAAAAGGTGGTGGATAAAATGTTCGTGATTCTTCCTTTTGAAAAAGATTTTTATAAACAATTCGATTATAATGTTGATTTTGTTGGTCATCCATTATTGGATGCTGTTGAAAGTTTCAAAAATCAACCAAGTAAATTAGAATTCAGCTCAGATAAGCCCTTGATTGCATTATTGCCTGGTAGCAGAAAACAAGAAATTTCTGTGATGCTTCCATTAATGCTTACCATGCAAAAACATTATCCAAATTATCAGTTTGTAATTGCAGGTGCTCCTTCTCAAAATTTAGAATTTTATAGTGAGTTTATTGCAGGAAAAAACATTCCAATTGTTTTCGGACAAACTTATCAGTTGTTGCAAAAATCCACAGCAGCATTAGTAACATCTGGTACTGCTACACTTGAGACAGCCTTGTTTGGTGTTCCAGAAGTTGTATGTTATCAAGGAGGACGGATTTCGTATTTGATTGCCAAACAATTAATTAAAGTGAAATACATTTCCTTAGTTAATCTCATTATGGATCAAGAGATTGTGAAGGAGTTAATTCAAGCAGAGTTGAATGAAACCAATTTGAAACTTGAACTAGATAAATTATTAGCTACTGAACCTCGTAATACAATGTTACAGAATTATGTAGCATTGAAAAATAAATTGGGTGGTGCTGGTGCATCAAAAAAGACAGCTGAATTGATGTTTGGCTATTTAACAAAATAAACGTGAAGACAAAACAACTTTTATTAATCATTTGCATATCTATTTTAGCAATATCAGAATCTGTTTATGGTTCAACTGTTAGTGTTCGAATTTTGAGTACGAAGGTTATTAATTCATTTATTTTTTCGCCATTAAAAGGTAGTTATTTGGTATATGGGGATGGAATAATGCTAACAGAGGCGGATGCTTCTGGTATTTTTCAAATGTCCATTGAAAAGGATTCTATTATATTAAAAACTTTTGAGAAAACGATAGGGAAGTTCGCGACCATCCGCATGCAAGCAAAAGATACCGATGCAAGTTTTAAAATTAAATCAGTAATTCCTGAAAGTAAAGTAAGAAGTTATGATAATAATTTAACCGTAGAAATTGCTGCTGATAAAAAACAATTTCAATTAATAAATCGGGTCGAAGCTGAAAAATACATTGCTGGCGTTGTAGAATCGGAATCAGGAACAAAAACGAGTCTCGAATATTATAAATTACAAGCAATTCTTTGCAGAACCTATCTTCTTGCACATATCAATAGGCATATTGCTGAAGGTTTTCAGATTTGTGACGATGTTCATTGTCAAGCTTATTTAAATAAATACAAAGAAGAGGATGTTTGGAAGGCTGTGGTGGATACAAGAGGATTGGTGGTTGTAGATAATGATTTGAATTTAATTACAGCAGCATTTCATTCTAATTGTGGTGGTCAAACGGTTAATTCACAAGATGTATGGGCTGTTGCAACTCCTTATTTAAAATCTGTTAAAGATACTTTTTGTATTGAATCACCACATTCCAAATGGCAACGCACCATTCCATTAGAAGACTGGAAATCATATTTACAACTTAAGCATAAATATCCTGTGGATGATAGTTTACAAATGAATAATGCAACCAGTTTTACTCAATCTAATGGACGATCAATTTACTTTGTGGAGAAGGATTTAAAAATTCCATTGAAAATTATTCGCGCTGATTTTCAATTAAAATCAACCTATTTTTCAGTTGAGCAAAAAGGGGAGATGGTTGTATTTAGTGGAAAAGGATATGGACATGGTGTTGGACTTTGTCAGGAGGGTGCAATGCGAATGGCTAAACTAAATTATAGTTATAAAGATATTTTAAAGTACTATTATAAAGATGTTCATTTGGTAGATCAAACAGCTCTTAATTATTTCCGGTTAGAATAATTCCGTAATACTTATTATCTTTAGCTGTGTTTAATAATCAAAAAAGATATTTATTAATCCTATTCTTTTGTCTTGTAAGTAAATTGTTTTTTGCTCAGCAGGACAGTGTCAGCTTGTATGTTGCAATGCAGGATTCTACAGCTGTCCACCTTCAACAAGTAAACGATTCAACTGAAAAAAAAATTACAAAATTTGCTTGTCCTTCAAGTTTGTTTAGTAAAAAACGGTTAGCCATTGTAGTTTCAACAGAAGCTGTTTTGTATGCTGGTTCCATGATAGGACTAAACGAATTATGGTATAAGGATTATCCTCGATCCAACTTTCACTTTTTTAATGATAATGATGAATGGCTTCAGATGGATAAGGTTGGACATACTACAACTTCCTATTATGTTGGTAGAATAGGAATTGATTTATTGAAATGGTCAGGAGTGAAACGAAATAAAGCAATTTGGTATGGTGGTATGTTAGGTTCATTGTATCAAACCACTATTGAAATACTTGATGGGTATTCTACTGAATGGGGTTTTTCAATTGGCGATTTTGCCGCTAATACTGCAGGTTCTTTATTGGTAATTGGACAAGAATTAGCATGGGATGAACAACGAGTAGTACTCAAATTTTCATTTCAACAAAGTGGATTCTCTGCTTATCGTCCAAATTTGTTAGGGAAAACTTTATCTGAAAATATTATGAAAGATTATAATGGACAGACTTATTGGTTATCCGTTAATATGGCTTCATTTATGAAGAAGGAAACTTCTTTTCCAAAATGGATAAATCTTGCAGTTGGTTATGGTGCCAACGGTATGACAGGCGGTAGCTTTAATCCACCTTATATCGATGTAGATGGAAATCAATTGTATTTTGATCGTTACCGCCAATTTTATCTTTCTTTGGATGCTGATTTAAGCAAAATTCAAACAAAATCTAAATTTTTGAAAGGGCTATTTAAAACAATTGGTTTTATTAAAATTCCTGCACCAGCAATTGAATTTAATAAAAATGGAATCAATGGTAAATGGCTTGGATTTTAATTTTGGTTAAATATTAAAAAAATGCAGTTAAATCATTGTTAAGATAACTTTAATAGCTTAAATTAGCCATAGCAATTAAATTTACCCGCAATGAGTTTTAAAAACACCCTAGTTTATTTTACAATTTTGTTTTGCATTCTCTATCAATTTGGAAATGCTCAAGTTGTAATTAATGAGTTTTCCTGTTCTAATGTATCCACTGTTACCGATGATTTTGGAGATACTCCCGATTGGATAGAATTATATAATTCAGGTTCTTCAAGTGTTACCTTAACTGGTTATTATTTGAGTGATAAAAAAAATAATCCCACAAAATGGGCTATCCCTGCTGGAGTTACAATTGCAGCAAATGGATTTGTGCGTGTTTGGGCATCGGGCAGAAATGTGGTGAATGGCGGAAATGTTCATGCAGGTTTCAAACTAACACAAACACAACCAGAAGCAATCGTTTTTGCAAATGCATCAGGAGCAATTATTGACTCATTAACCTTAGTGCCAACTCAAACGAATCATTCTCGTGGAAGAACAACAGATGGTGGTGCCACATGGGGAGTATTTACAACACCAACGCCTAATGCAACAAATACTGGTGCAAAACAAAACTATGCAACGAAGCCAGCTATGAGTGTTGCTGCAGGATTTTATGCAGGTTCACAAACCGTTTCGATTACATCTACAGATGCAGGTGTTTCAATTTACTATACTACAGATGGATCAACACCTACAACATCTTCAACATTATATTCGGCTCCAATAAATGTTGCTGCAAACACGGTTATAAGAGCAAGAGCATTTAGTTCCAATTTAAATATTCCAGCAAGTTTTGTAAATAGCAATACCTATTTTATAAACTCAAACCATACCACCAATGTAGTTTCAGTATTTGGCGATCAGATAGAAACATTGTTGAATGGTAGTCAGATTTTTCCTGAAACAGGCTTAGAATATTTTGATGGATCACAAGCATTAAAAGCAGAAACAGAAGGCGAAGCAAATGAACATGGGAATGATTCATGGGCATATAGTCAAAGAGGTTTTGATTATGTTTCCAAAGACGAAATGGGATATAATTATGCAATCAACCATACTGTGTTTGTCAATAAAACAAGAGATTCCTTTGAACGATTAATTTTTAAGGGAGCAGCAAATGATAATTTTCCATCTGGTACTCCAGGTTTACCTGCACATATTCGTGATTCATATGCGCATACATTATCACAAAGAGCAAAGTTGAATATGGATGAACGTACATGGGCACCAGCTGTGTTATATGTTAATGGAAAATATTGGGGAGTATATGATATCAGAGAGAAAGTAGATGATGCTGATTTTACATCCTATTATTATGATCAAGATGAACCCAATATTCAATTTTTGAAAACATGGGGTGGTACTTGGAGTGAATATGGTGGAGCACAAGCACAAACAGATTGGAATACGTTACGTGCATTCATTACAGGAAATAGCATGGCAGTTCAAACCAATTATGATTATGTAGATAGTCTTTTTAATGTTAAAAGTTTTGTAGATTATTTTGTTTTTAATTCCTGGTTAGCAACTTCTGATTGGTTGGATTGGAATACAGCATGGTGGAGAGGATTGGATCCCAATGGTGACAAAAAGAAATGGCGTTATACCTTATGGGATATGGATGCAATCCTTGGGCATTATATCAATTATACTGGAATACCCGATCCTTCGCCAAATGCAGATCCATGTAATGTGGAAGGCTTGCCTGATCCCGGTGGTCAAGGTCATACGCAAATTTTAAATGCTTTAATGGCTAATCCTGGTTTCAAACAATATTATCAAGCACGTTATGCTGATTTAATGAATACTTCCTTGAATTGTAATTTTGCATTACCATTATTGGATAGTATGATTGCCGTAATACAACCCGAAATGGCTGCACATTGTGCGAAATGGGGAGGAAGCTTTTCTACTTGGCAAGCAAATGCGGCTGCGTTCCGCCAAGATATTCAGGATCGTTGTAATTCAATGACTCAAGGTATGATTGATTGTTATTCATTAACAGGGCCATTTGCAATTACATTAGATGTTCAACCTGCAGGAGCTGGTATAGCAAAAGTGAATAGTGTTACACCAAGTTCATATATTTTTAATGCTTCCTATTTCGGAGGAATGAATACTATTTTTAGAGCCACTGCAAACACAGGTTGGATTTTTGATCATTGGGAATTCCAAAATCATACACCAAGTCCAAGTTCAATAAATGATTCAGTGGCGGTAGATTTAACCCAAACGGATGCAATTATCGCTGTGTTTAGAAGTCCTGAAGACCCTCCAGGTGGTGAAGAAGTTGGTATTCCAACAGCTTTCTCACCAAATGATGATGGGATAAATGATATACTTTTTGTGTTAGGCAGTGTAACAGATTTAGAGTTTACAATTTACAACCGTTGGGGACAATTGGTATTTAAAACGAATGAACGTTCGAAAGGATGGGATGGAACTTTTAATGGCCAAAAATTAAACCCAGGTGTATTTGCTTATCAATTATCTGGTAAACTTCCAAACGGTGATTTAATCAACCGTAAAGGTAACATAACATTGGTTCGTTAATAAATAGAGGTTTTATGAAAGCAAACAGATACTTTTTGGGAATTTGCATTTTT
>JBIIOB010000134.1:0-6077 GCA_044337125.1 Bacteroidia bacterium | reverse complement strand
TCACCTTGTATGTAAACACTACCGAAGCCGACATCTCTCCCGATTCCAACAAAACAAGTTTTGCCATTGAATTGATTGGTGGCGAAAAACCCTACTTCAATAAATTGGAAAAAACTGTTGCAACAGGTGGCTTTGCATTGTATACAACTGAAATTACTTTTATCCCTTAGTTTATGAAACAGAAAGTTCTCACTCTTTTTATAATTGCTTTAGGTATAAGCACTTCAACAATTACAGCACAGGAACAACTGGCAATCGATACCATTAACATGGATGTGATGGTAGCTCCCAACTCACCAGCATTTAACCTTTTGGGTATAAATCCAACCTTAATTGATAAGCCTAGCACACCAACCGAATTTGCATTTTCTATTGCCAATGCATCGAGCAACTTTGCACAATTACCCAAAAACTATGCGGTGGAGTTTTTACCTGTTCCCTTGTTCTTTTCCAAAAGCAAAGCCGGACATGATTTAACAACCAAAAAGTTTGCAAATACACTTGCACAAACATTTTCTATTTCATCGGCTTTTACCACCAACGATACTGTTTCAAGCACAATTCCAAACTATATTAAAACACGAACAGGAATTGGTTTTAAAGTATCATTACTACGCGGTAACATTGATACCAAAGACAGTGGCTATATTGCATCCCTCGTGGCAGTTCGTAAAAAGCTAGACTACCTACACAAAAAATTGGTGAGCGATTATGAAGCAGATGCTGCTACCGATGTAGTGTATGTATTGTTAAAAGATAAAAAAGCACAAATCATCAAAGAAATTATCCGTTACAAAACAGCTAGCAATGCAGGAACAGAACAATCGCAAGCAACAATCGATTCCTTGATGAAAGCGGATGCAGTTATCAATCAAAGCATTCAAACACGTGTTGAAGAAATAAAAAACATTAGCATTGCGAAAGCCGAAGTTGAAGCTAAACAATTAAAAGCGGCAATTGAATCCATTAAATTCAAACGTCATGGTGCTATGCTCGATTTAGCAGGTGCAATGGCAATTGGCTACCGTAACGATGATTTCCAAAACAGTATTGTACAGCAATATGCCTTTTGGTTCAACGGTGGTTACTCAACCAAAAAAGGATTCGACTTTTTAGCATTGGCACGATACAATAATAATGTGAAAGCACTTAGCGATAGCTTAGGACAATTGTCGGATGAAACCAGTTTTGACATTGGAGGTAAAATTGAATTCATTAGCAAAGACAATAAGTTTAGTATTGCTGGTGAAGCCATTGCTCGTTTTGTATCCGATACCAGCCTTTACCGCTACACATTCAACACAAGCTACCAAGTAAAAAAGAACCAAGCCATTACTTTGTCCATTGGTAAAAACTTTGGAGCAACCAAAGCTACTTTTGGTGGTAACTTAATTGCAACCATCAATTATGCAATTGCCTTTGGATCCAACAGAAGAATTTACGAATAATAAAAACCCTAAACCCAATTATGAAAAACATCTTTACCCTCCTTCTACTTGCTTTTGCTTTTACTAGCTCTGCACAAGAAAGTCAAACACCAGGAACAACCAATACAGGCATAACCAATATTGACGATTTTAAAAAAGACACAGTGTTATCTGATTTTGAAAGCACTTTTGCAACCAGCGAAGACAAAACCAATTTCCGCAAATTGCGCAACTATTTGCAATTGAAACAAGATGCTATCATGACCATTCAGGAAGCATTAAGTTACTATTCCGATGTGCAACGCAACATTGATGCATTGAACAGTAAAACTGCCGAGCTCGACCGTGTTTTGGAAGAAGCAAAAAAGAACAATTTAAAAGAAGTGAGCATTGATATTTATTTCCCAAGCTGCAACATTGATATTTATGGTACGAGCATGACACCCATTGACCGTCTAAAAGAAGCGAAAACACAATTAAAAGGATGCTTTGAAAAAGAATTTGCTCGTCAGCAAGAGTTTAATGCCCTAAAAGCAAATTTGAATGTGGTAAAAAAAGATTATGCTCTTTGCCAAGAACAAATTGATACTTCTTTAGCGCCAGAGTACAAAGACCAAGAATTTAGAAAAACCATAAGCATAGGATTTGCTTGTTTGTTGGGTGGATTGTTATTGGTATTTGTGGTGGTAGTATTCCGTTCACCAAAAAATGTAGCTGAATACTTTTTTAGCGATACAGGGTTACAGTTCATAACAATTTTTGTATTGATCATTAGCATCATTTTGTTTGGTATTCTAAAAATATTAGAAGGCCGCGAACTTGCAGCTATTCTAGCAGGTATCTCTGGTTATATTTTGGGTAAAAGCCGACCAACAACGCCTAAAAGCGAGAAAACTGAATCCTTCGAAATTGGAAATACCAAAGTAGAAAAAACAGAAACGAATGTGTAATAATTATTATTGGGGAAACTAGATAAAGCTTAATTTGGCCTAAATGCCTTTTCGTTTAAGCTCGAGTATTAAAATGAAAAACGCTTATCTAATAAAACACTGGGTTGCAGTTATCTTACTTTCGCCAGTGTTGGTTGTGTTGTCGGGTATGTTTATGGAATCGTCAGAAATGCAATTAAAAGAAGCATTAGAATGGTATTTCCTTTTTACATTGTTTGGTTGTTTTTTATCTGTTCCAACACTCGCTATCAATTATTTTGTATTATTTGCTTTGAAGAATAAAAGTATCAGTACCTTTTATTTAAAATTAATTGAAGTACTTATAACTATCGGGTGCATACAACTTACCATGTATCTTTTAGGAGGGAGCAGCACAAAACTGTTGGGACTCACCTACTCTTTTACCGCATTTTTTACTGTCTTTTTTATAAAAATGGATTAGCAAGCTTCTATTCATATTCAATATCATATGCAGATTTTGAATTATCTACTTTTATGCAAAGGATAGGTAGAGCATTTTAAAAGAAAATTTAGCCTGCAAAAAATGAATATATTTGTTTAAATCAAAAACAGCTACTTGAAAAACACGTCCCTAATATTTCTATTCGCTTCCCTCCTTATCCTTGCTGCTTGTTCTCAACCCGGAAAAAAAGTTACAGCATTAAGTCCTTTTATACAATGTATTTTTCAGGACAAACAACATAATTATTGGTTTGGCTCCGATCGTGATGGTTTATATAAATACGATGGTAAATCACTTATGCAATATACAGAAGCGGATGGTTTACCACATCCACAAATTAGAACCATTCAACAAGATATAAATGGCAATGTATGGATTGTGACGGGCTATGGTATTTGTTATTACAATGGAACAGAATTTATTCCTTTCGTTGACGATGAGCAAAGACGAGATTCATTAAAGGTAACTAAATGGCCTATTAGTGACAACGACATTTACCTTCAAGCTGGTTCTGGTGTATATTGCTTTAATGGAAAGAACTTTGGATATTGGTCAATCGTTGCCCCAGCAAATTTAAATTTTATTAAAGGTGGTGGTTTGATGTCAAACACTACTGTTTATTGCACATTAAGAAGTAAAAAACAAAAACTGTATGTGGGCACACAAGCAATTGGAGTGGTTGTTTGTGATGCTAAATCAATGGAGTATATTTCAACCGATAGTTCAAGCAAATTGGTTGTACGTTGCATTTTAGAAGATAAAAAAGGAAACATTTGGTATGGTACTAATGGCGGTGGCTTGATGATTTTTGATGGTAAACAGCTTCGCAACATTACCAAAGAATTAAAACTAGATGATTCAGATACAATTCATAATTTGGAACTAAAACCAAATCTAAAAAGAATTTGGAGCATTGCCGAGGATGAACAAAGTAACATTTGGATTGGTTCTAATGAATCGGGTTTATGGAAGTATGATGGAAATAACATAATCCATTTTGGTGATAAGGAAGGCATAAATTCTCAATCTATTCATTGCATTTATAAAGATCAGACTAATAAACTTTGGCTGGGTACGAGCAATGGTACGTATACATTTGATGGAACTAAATTTGAGTTATTTAGGATTCCTTAATTTATATTCCACAATCAACAATCCTAAACCCTTCCCGCAGATCCTAGATCAATTCCGATAGCTATCGGAATAGGATGACTGTCTAGCGCTCGATTTCATTTTAACAATACAATTAAACTGTGTGTGGATGTCATGCTGTCCCGATAGCTATCGGGATCGATCCAGCATCTGTGCGTTGAAATTAATTCCATTAACCCTTCCCTCCTTTCTCGACTCCGCTCGAAATGACAACACACAGATTTTATTAGAATATTATTCCGAAGCAGCGGGCGGGAGTGAAAGCACACGATGCCGACAAGCGGTGAACACTTTTTTATTAAAAAATCAAGAGATGTAACGATTCTTTTCCGAATTGGTATGTCATCCGTAGATTTTTATAAAAAAGTGGGAGGCGGGAAGCGGTTATGATTTCTTGATTTTTTGTTGCTTTTTTATCAAGAAAAAAGCAAAGGATATAAATCCTTCCCGCAGATTCTGACTTGTCCTCCTTAGGCGGACAAGTATTCAGAATGACAGGCTAGCACGCGATTACATCTCAATAATCCGAAAACCTTACCAACAAGCACATTAAATTCTCTGTTTAAATGTTTTTTTGTAATTTCATTGTATCAATTTGAAGATTAAAATGAGAACAGCAATCACCCTACTCCTATTTATCCTAATCAATAATCATTGCTTTTCACAAACAACCGATACATCGGATTATCCAAATATTCGAAATCAAATTAAGGATCAAGCATTCTTTTTGAAAATGAATCCAAAGAACACCAATGCACTTTTAAAACATTCCTACTATTCACAAGCAATTGGCGATTACCAAACATCCATCAAGGATCTTAACACATTGCTTGAACTAACACCTACCGACTACCGAGCTATGAATAGCAGAGCGGTAGCTAAAGGTGCAATTAAAGACTATGCTGGAGCAATTGATGATTACAACAAAGCAATTGAACTAAAATCCGATTTTATTGATGCGTATTATGGAAGAGCACTTGTATATGCAGAACAAAATGAATTAAAATTGGCATTGGATGATTTAACAAAAACATTAGAGCTAAACCCCAACTTTAGCTTTGCAATAAATGGATGCGGAGACATTAAAAATAAACAAGGTGATTTTAAAGGAGCCATTGAAGCGTATTCAAAAACATTGACACTAAACCCAAACGACAATGCTGCATTGTATGGAAGAGCAAAAGCATATTATGAATTAAAAGAATTCAAAATGGCATTAGCCGATTACAACTCCTTACTGAATGGCGATTTTGATCTAAGAATGGAAGCAAAATATCATTTAGGTAAAGGCTTTATTCTTAATGAGTTGAGAAACTACCAAGAAGCGATTGATTGTTTCAACAAAGTATTAGTGCTTGAACCATCCAATGCAAAAGCATACAACAACAGAGGAATGTCGAAATACTACCTCAAAAAACACAAGGAAGCATTGATTGATATGAACAAAGCAGTAGAGCTCGACCCTGAATATCCTCAAGCCTACAATAAACGAGGGGATACTAAAATTGTATTAAAAGATTATGCAGGAGCATTAGCAGATTTAAACAAATCGATTCTTTTGGATGCTAGTAACTCATCTGCTTATAGTAACAGGGCTGTTGCTAAAATTCAGCTAAAAGACTTGAATGGCGCATTGAATGATTTAAATAAATCAATTGAACTTTCACCCAATGAATACATCAATTACCAAAACAGAGCAGTAGTGCATGAACAATTGGGAAATAAAGAAAAAGCTAAAGAAGATCGTAAGCTCGCTGCTGAAAAGGAAAAAAACAGAAATGAAACAAAAAACTAAGCTACTTTTTCTGGCAATCGTTTCAATAGTGCTTCTTTGTAGCTATGTTGGCGACTTAGGCTTTCCTCCGCTACCAAAAATAAAAGCCATTACCGAGTGGCGACAATGGGCTGATTCTAGCCAACATGAAAACAAAGAACCTTGGCTGAAATCAAAACGCGAATACTATCCGAATGGTGAATTAAAACAAAGTTTATATGTAGAATTAGATGGTGACACTACCGATTTAAGAAAGTATGAGCTCAATAAAGATTCGCTAACAAAACAAGAAGTGTGGTACAATAAATACC